>CACKTW010000050.1 GCA_902603215.1 uncultured Pelagibacteraceae bacterium | reverse complement strand
TTTTTTTTCCTTTAAAAACTTTTCCAGGATCTTGATTTTGACCCGTAGATCCATGAGCTCTATGAGAAACAGAAACCCCATGTGAAGCTCTTAATCCTGAAAAATTATGCCTTTTCATTCCTCCTGCAAAACCTTTTCCAATAGTTTTAGATCTAATATCAACAAATTTCACATCTTTGAAAACTTCTAATCCTATTTCGTTTCCTTCTTTAAAGCTTGATAAATCTTGAACTCTATATTCTTTTAAATATTTTTTAGGTTCTGTTGACTTTTTACTATAAAAACCTTTTAAAGATTTGTTTAACTTTGATTGTTTAATTTTTCCAAAACCTATTCGTATTGCGTTATAACCTCTTTTTTCTTTTGTTATTAAATCTATTACTCTACCTTTTTCAATTTTAATAACAGTCACAGGAACAGAGATTCCAATAGGAAAAAATTCTCTGGTCATTCCAATTTTTTTTCCTAATAATCCTATGTTTTGCATAACTTTCCTATATTTTTATTTCTACATCAACTCCTGATGCTAAATCTAATTTCATTAAAGCTTCAACTGTTTGTGGAGTTGGCTCAATAATATCAATTAATCTTTTGTGAGTTCGTGTTTCAAATTGTTCTCTACTTTTTTTATCTATATGTGGTGAACGCAAAACTGTATATTTTTCAATTTTAGTTGGTAATGGAATTGGACCTTTAACATTTGCGCCTGTTCTTTTCACAGTATTTACAATCTCTAATGTCGATTGATCTAAAATTTTATTATCGTAAGCTCTTAATCTAATTCTTATATTTTGTTTATCCATTTTTTATGCCATTTTTTTTGTTACTTCGTCTTGAACATTTTGAGGTACTTTGTCATAATGATCAAAAAACATTGAATACTGCGCTCTTCCTTGAGACATTGATCTTAAACTATTTACATAACCAAACATGTTTGCCAGTGGAACCATTGCTGTTATAACGGTTGCGTTTCCTCTTGCTTCTGTAGCTCCAACTTGTCCACGCCTACTATTTAAATCACCAATTACATCTCCCATATAATCTTCGGGAGTCACAACCTCAACTCTCATAATTGGTTCTAAAAGTTTTAAAGTCGATTTTGCACAAGCCTCTTTAAAACATTGTCTTGAAGCTAGTTCGAAAGCTAAAACACTAGAGTCTACATCATGGTGTAGACCATCTAATATGGTAACTTTATAGTCTATAATGGGAAAGCCAGCAAGAATACCTGAGTCCGCTACACTTAGAATACCTTTCTCAACACCTGGTATAAATTCTTTTGGAATTGATCCTCCTTTTATTTTGTTTTCAACTTCTCTTCCTTTTCCAGGTTCTAAAGGTTCCAGAGCTAACTTAACTCTTGCAAATTGTCCAGCACCACCACTTTGTTTTTTATGTGTGTAATCATTTTCTGAACGACCGAGAATAGTTTCTCTATAAGCAACTTGAGGTGCACCAATATTTGCTTCAACTTTAAATTCTCTTTTCATTCTATCTACAATAATATCTAGGTGTAGTTCACCCATTCCTTTAATAATTGTTTGTCCAGATTCTTCATCAGTGGTAACTCTAAAAGAAGGGTCTTCTTTGGCTAATCTTCCTAAGGCTTCACCCATTTTTTCTTGATCTCCTTTTGTTTTAGGCTCTACAGCAATTTCGATCACTGGATCAGGAAATTCCATTGGTTCAAGAAGTATAGGTTTATCCTCTTCAGAAAGTGTATGTCCTGTAATCGTATATTTTAAACCTGCTAAAGCAACTATATCTCCAGAATTTGCCTCTTTAATATCTTCTCTTGAATTTGCATGCATTAAAAGCATTCTTCCAACTCTTTCTTCTTTGTCTCTAGAAGTGTTATAAACGCCAGTTCCAGATTTAAGTGTACCAGAATAGATTCTTATAAAAGTTAATGATCCAACAAAAGAATCGTTGGCAACCTTAAAAGCCAAAGCTGAAAAGGGCTCTTTATCATCAAATTTTCTATCTTCTTTGTCTTCAGTTCCTGGTTTAGTTCCTGAAATCCTTCCAATATCAATAGGGCTTGGTAAGTAATCAATAACTGCATCCAACAAAGGTTGAACACCTTTGTTTTTAAAAGCTGAACCTGTTAAAACAGGAACAAAATCAAATTGCAAACATCCTTTTCTTATACATTTAATTATATCTTTTTCTGATATTTCTTTACCATTTAAATAATCTTCCATAAGTTTTTCATCTTGTTCAACTACTGTCTCCAAAAGTTCTTTTCTATATTTTTCTACTTGTTCTTTTAAATCAGTTGGGATATCTACGATTTCAAATTCAGATCCTAAACTCTCATCTTTCCAAATTACTGCTTTCCTTTTAACAAGATCTACAACACCTTTTAAGGAAGATTCTATTCCAACTGGAATTTGTGTTACAAGAGGTTTTGCTCCCAATCTATCTTTAATCATCTCAA
>CACKTW010000049.1 GCA_902603215.1 uncultured Pelagibacteraceae bacterium | reverse complement strand
TGAATTTGGTGGTTTTGCATTTGCTAAGGAATCTTTGTCATTAATTGACAACCTGGAAAGAGCTAAAATTTCTTTAAAAAATGATGAAATTTTAAAAAAAAATGATTCTTTGAAAAAAATTCTAGAGACATTTGAGGTAATAGAAAAAGATTTATTGTCTATTTTTAAAAAAAATGGAATTGAACCAATACAATCTTTAAATCAAAAATTTGACCCTAACTTTCATCAAGCCATGTTAGAAATAGAAGATCAAAATAAAGAATCTGGAATCGTTGTTCAAGAAATACAAAAAGGCTATACGATGAAAGAAAGGTTATTAAGACCTTCTTTGGTTGGTGTAACCAAAAAAACAGACAAAAACAAAAAAGATCCTAAAAAAGGTACATAAAATGCTGAAAAAACTGAAAATTAAATTCTATTTAGTAACTTGTAGTAAAGAAAAAAACACCTATATAAATCATGAGGTTTTAAAAATATGAGCAAAGTTATCGGTATAGATTTGGGTACAACAAACTCTTGTGTTGCCATTATGGAAGGAACGCAGGCAAAAGTTTTGGAAAATGCTGAAGGTACAAGGACCACTCCTTCAGTTGTAGCTTTTGGAGAAAATAATGAAAAATTAGTAGGCCAATCAGCTAAAAGACAGGCGGTTACCAATCCAGAAAATACTCTTTTTGCTGTAAAAAGATTAATAGGAAGAAATTTTGAAGATGAAACAGTAAAAAAAGATATTGCATCCTCACCTTTCAAAATTATTAAATCTGAAAAAAATGATGCATGGCTAGAAGCTAGAGGAAAAAAATATTCACCTTCACAAATATCAGCTTTCATTTTACAGAAAATGAAAGAAACGGCTGAAAAATATCTTGGTCAAGAAGTTAAAAAAGCTGTGATTACTGTTCCTGCCTATTTTAATGATGCTCAAAGACAAGCAACTAAAGACGCTGGAAAAATTGCAGGCCTTGAAGTTTTAAGAATAATTAATGAACCAACGGCAGCATCTTTGGCTTATGGTCTAGATAAGAAAATAAATAAAAAAATTGCTGTTTATGATTTAGGTGGTGGAACATTTGATGTTTCAATACTGGAACTTGGTGATGGTGTATTTGAAGTTAAATCTACAAATGGAGATACATTTTTAGGTGGAGAAGATTTTGATAATACAATTGTAGACTACTTAACAAGTGAATTTAAAAAAGAAAATGGTATTGATTTAAAAACTGATAAATTGGCTCTTCAAAGATTAAAAGAGGCTGCTGAAAAAGCTAAGATTGAACTTTCTTCAACGGCTCAAACGGAAGTAAATTTACCTTTTATCACCGCTGATAAAACTGGCCCAAAACATATAAATCTAAAATTTACTAGAGCAAAATTGGAAGCTCTTGTTGAAAATCTGATTAAAAAAACTCTTCCGCCTTGCAAAACTGCATTAAAGGATGCTGGTTTAAGTGCTGCTGATATTAATGAAGTAATTTTAGTTGGTGGTATGACAAGAATGCCAAAAATTATGGAAGAAGTTAAAAACTTTTTTGGAAAAGAACCGAATAAAAGTGTAAATCCTGATGAAGTAGTTGCTATGGGAGCTGCTATACAAGGTGGTGTCCTTCAAGGAGATGTAAAAGATGTATTGCTTTTAGATGTAACTCCTCTTTCATTGGGTATTGAAACATTGGGTGGTGTTTCTACAAAGTTAATAGAAAAAAATACAACAATACCTACAAAAAAAAGCCAAGTTTTTTCAACTGCTGAGGACAATCAGCCAGCAGTATCAATTAGAGTATTGCAGGGTGAAAGAGAAATGGCTACTGACAATAAGCTGCTTGGAAATTTTGAATTACTTGGAATTCCTAATGCTCCAAGAGGTGTTCCTCAAATTGAAGTTACATTTGATATTGATGCTAATGGAATAGTGAATGTTTCTGCAAAAGACAAGGGAACTGGAAAAGAACAAAAAATACAAATTCAAGCCTCTGGTGGTTTAAGTGAAGAAGAAATTAATAAAATGGTAAAAGAAGCTGAATCTAATAAAGAGGCTGATAAGAAAAAAAGAGAAGCTGTTGATACAAGAAATCAGGCTGATACTTTGTTGCATACAACAGAAAAAAATATAAAAGAACATGGAAGCAAAATTTCTGAAGCTGATAAAAAAGCAATCGAAACTGCAAATGCAAATTTAAGAAATGCGTTAAAAGGAACTGATGTAGAAGAAATTAAAAAGAAAACACAGGAACTTGTACAAGTTTCTATGAAACTTGGTGAAGCAATTTATAAAACTCAACAAAATGCAAATGCTAAACCTCAAGATACAGCAAAAAAAGATAATAATAAAAAAGATGACAATGTTGTTGATGCAGACTTTGAAGAAGTAAAAAAAGACGATAATAAAGAAAAAAGCGCCTAAGACAACAAATAGATTGTCAATCAATCTTATATGGCAAAAAAAGATTATTACGACGTCTTAGGAATTAATAAAACATCATCCTCCGAAGAAATAAAAAAAGC
>CACKTW010000048.1 GCA_902603215.1 uncultured Pelagibacteraceae bacterium | reverse complement strand
AGTCTAATCAAAGTAAAAGTTATTTTCTTTGTCATAGTGATGCAAAAGAAAAACATAATCCGGCATTAGCTATTTGCAAAAAATGTGAAAAAACTGAGGAAATTAATCCAAGTATTTTTTCTAAAATATTTAGCAATTTAAAGACTAAAGAAAAATATGACTTTTCAAATTTTGAACTTGAAATATCAACTTTATGTAGGAGATGTATCTAATGAAAAAAATAAGTTTTTTAACTGTGATTATGTCTATTTTTGGCGTCACTTATCTTTACGCTGCAGAAGGACACTCACACGAACTACCAGAATTTCTTCATTTTATGGAAGAATTAATAGAAGAACATAGTATATTAAGAGGCTTTGTTTTTGGTGTCATACACACAACAATACCACTAATCGGTTTTTATACGGGTTGGAGTATAAACCGTTTATTAAAAATATTATCTAATGGCGCAATTGCCGGAATAATTGGAATTGTTATAGCTCATGTCATTGCAGATTTTATAGCAGCTTTAGCAGACCCTGATTTAAAAAGCGCAGCTTATGGAATCGTTCTTGGTGGTTTAGTACCTTTATTAGTTGTACCGTTTTTAGAAAAATACGTTACTAAAAGCAGATATCATACAGTAGTAGGGGATCACGAAGATCTTAAAAAGGATTTGAAAAGAAAGCATAAATAATATTTAATTGTTTATGTGAGCACGATTTCATTATCTTTAAAAGAAATTCATGATTTAGCCAAAAAGACTTTATTGGCTAATGGTTGCGACGAGGAAAACGCAAATATTTTATCAGATACATTAATGAGAGCCGAAAGAGATGGTTCTCATTCCCATGGTTTGTTTAGATTACCTGCTTATGTTGCTGCATTAAAAAGTAAAAAAGTAAACGGAAAAGCAAGACCTGAAATAAAAAAAATTTCACCAAGTATAATTAAAGTTTTGGGAAATAATGCTTTTGCTCCAATGGTATTAAAAGTAGGTTTACCAGAATTAATTAAACTTGCTAAAGAAACAGGTGTTGCAGTTTTAGCCATTACTAATTCACATCATATGGCTGCTCTCTGGCCTGAAACAGAATCTGTTGCGGAATCCGGATTAATTGGTTTTGCATGTACATCATACATGCCATTAGTAGCACCCGCAGGAGCTAAAAAAGCTTTATTTGGAACAAATCCGATTTCATTTGCATGGCCACGTCCAGGAAAAACTCCAGTGGTTTATGATATGGCTACATCAGCCATGGCTATGGGAGATGTTATGGTTGCAGCTAGAGATGGAAAAAAAGTTCCTTTAGGAACTGGTATAAATAAAGATGGAAAAGAGACAACTGATCCAAAAGAAATTGTAAAAGGAAGTGGAGGTGTTCTATTACCTTTTGCAGGATATAAAGGTTCTGCAATTGCCATGATGGTAGAATTGTTGGCAGGAGCACTTGTCGGAGAAACATTTAGTTATGAGACTGCTGAAAAAGATAATAAAGATGGTGGACCACCAAGTGGGGGAGAATTTATTTTGGCAATATCACCTGAAAAAATAACCGGCTCTGATTGGGATAATCATGCAGATAAATTTTTTAAAAAAATGAAATCAATGGATGGTGTACGTTTACCAGGGGAAAGAAGACATAAAAATCGATTAGATTTAGGACCAAGAAAAATAAACGAGGAATTAGTTAAAAAAATTAAAGCGTTATCTGAGTAGAGAAATTAATTTAATTATTTTTTTGGAATGTTTTTTTTATTAAATAAGGAAATTCCATTATTTAGTTTATGTTTGTAAGATTCCTTAAAACTTTCAAGTTGCCAACCTGATAATCGAGCTGAAATATCTTCTAGATTTTTTAACTTCCATTCTTCACTAGTTTTTTCACCTTTCCAGATTTTTTTTTCTTCATTAGTTCTACCACAACCATAGCAGTAACCAGTTACAGGATCTGTTTTACAGATGCTTACACAAGGAGACACCTTCATGTTTTCAGATATATAATAATTTTTTAAGGGACGCTAGGTCCCTTAAAAATATTTATTTATTTTCCTGGAGCTTTGTATGCTGCAGCAATTTTCGCAGCGTTTTCTGCAACTTCATTAATGTTAATTGCTTCACAAACTGCGATATTACAAAGAGCACCACTTGCTTCTGTTGCCATTTTAATACCAGCGCCTTGTGCAAAAGTTCCTTCGAATACTGCTAAAAAATCATAAGGTCCCCTTAAACCAGTGTATGAAGCTAATTTAGCTCCAACAGCTTCAGCAGCAGTTCGAGCTGCTTTTGACCTATCTGATTTTGGATCTTTACAAAAACCTTGAAATCCTTGAGCAGTATAATTACCCAACGCATAAAATGTTGCCATAAGTTAAACCCCCTTTTCTACGATTATAGTATCATAAGGTTTATTTTGCTAAAATGAGTTTTTTTAGGTAATTACTTTTATTTCATCACCTTTTGAGATTTTTCCATCATTGATTATCTCACATCTTACCCCTGTTTGATGAAGCATTTTTTTAGCAAAATTTTTTTGATTTAAAATTTGCTGTAGGTGTAGACAAGGTTCACATAAG
>CACKTW010000047.1 GCA_902603215.1 uncultured Pelagibacteraceae bacterium | reverse complement strand
TAGAAAGAGAAATTTCAAAATTAACAAGAAAAAGTATTAAACAAATAGTTGCAGGTGAAAAAGAAAAAGTAGATGTAAATACTGAAAATTTAGGAGAATTTTTAGGAATTAAGAAATTTAAATTTGGTGAAGTTGAGAGTGAAGATAAAGTTGGAATAGTAACCGGATTAGCATGGACTGAATATGGAGGAGAAATTTTAAAAATCGAAACAGTTCATATGCCTGGGAAAGGTAAAATGCAGATAACAGGAAAGTTGGGAGATGTTATGCAAGAGTCAGTCAAGGCAGCTAAATCTTATGTGAGATCTAAAAGTCTGGATTATGGGATTATCCCACCAATTTTTGAAAAAAAAGATTTTCATATACATGTTCCAGAAGGAGCCACTCCTAAAGACGGCCCATCAGCTGGAATTGGAATGGTAACGTCCATTGTTTCAGCAATAACAGGAATTCCTGTAAATAAAGATATAGCAATGACAGGCGAAGTAACTCTTACAGGTCAAGTTCTGCCTATTGGAGGATTAAAAGAAAAATTACTTGCTGCACATAGAGCTGGAATTAAAAAAACTTTGATTCCAAAAGACAATGAAAAAGATTTAATTGAAATTCCAAAAAAAGTTAAAGATGACATTGAAATAGTTTCAGTTTCAAATGTAGATGAAGTTTTAAAAGTTGCTTTAACTAAAGAATTAAAACCAATTGACTGGGTAGAAGTAGAAACATTGTCAAAATCAACTAAGGAAGATAAAACATCTCCCAGCACTCATTAGTTAAGATTGTGAAAAAATTGCCTTAGACAAAGAATAAATCCTTAAGAATAGGTTATTTAAATTCTTTATATTATAATTTACTTTAATTAATCTGTATTGTAAAAGAACTCTTTAATTTTGGGCGGGAGGTTAGCTCAGTTGGTAGAGCATCTGATTTACATTCAGAGGGTCAAAGGTTCGAGTCCTTTACCTCCCACCACTTGGGGGTGTAGCTCAGCTTGGTTAGAGCGCCTGCCTGTCACGCAGGAGGTCGCGGGTTCGAGTCCCGTCACTCCCGCCATTATTGATAAAAATTATCAATAAAAAGCTAAGTAAATGTTGCTCTTAAGTCCTTTTTTAGTAATCAAAAAAAATGATATACAGGTAGTATGTTTAGTGAGTTTTTAAATAATTATTTTTCTATATTTGTTTTTCTTTTTATAGCCTTGATTCTGAGCGTAGGCTTTATTGTTTTAAATTTTGTTTTTGCTCCAAAAAAACCAGATCCAGAAAAGTTATCAGCTTATGAATGTGGATTTGAAGCTTTTAGTGATTCCAGAATGGAATTTGATGTTAGATTTTATTTGGTTGCAATTTTATTTATAATTTTTGATCTTGAAATTGCTTTTTTATTTCCATGGGCTATAACACTCGGAAAAATTGGTATTTTTGGTTTTTGGTCAATGATGCTTTTTTTGTTCATACTCGCAATAGGTTTTATATATGAATGGAAAAAAGGAGCTCTTGACTGGGAATAAATCAATGTTTGAAAATAAAGAAAAACAAATTCCGGAAGAGTTTAAAAAATTAGCAAAAGATTTTAGCGAAAAAGGTTTTATAACAACTTCATCAAATAATTTGATTAACTGGGCAAGAACAGGCTCGTTACATTGGATGACTTTTGGTTTAGCTTGTTGTGCAGTTGAAATGATGCAAACATCAATGCCAAGATATGACTTAGAAAGATTTGGTGCAGCTCCTAGAGCTTCACCAAGACAATCAGATGTAATGATTGTTGCGGGCACATTAACAAATAAGATGGCCCCAGCATTAAGAAAAGTTTATGATCAAATGCCAGAACCAAGATATGTCATATCGATGGGAAGCTGTGCGAATGGAGGTGGTTATTATCACTATTCTTACTCAGTAGTTAGAGGTTGCGATAGAATAGTTCCTGTTGATATTTATGTACCAGGATGCCCACCATCAGCCGAGGCTTTATTGTACGGTATACTGCAACTTCAAAAAAAAATAAGAAGAGAAGGATCAATTTCAAGATAAAGAATGAAAGTTGAATTAATAGATTTAGAAAAAACAATAAACTCAGGTCTAGGGACTTTTGTGAAGTCTTCAACAATCAAATTTGATCAATTAATAATCGAAATTAATATAGAGGATATTACAAAAATTTTAGTATTTTTGAAGAACAATAATAAATGTAAATTTAAACAATTAATTGATATCACAGCGGTAGACTATCCTGAAAAAGAAAAAAGATTTAAGTTAGTATATTTATTATTAAGTCATGAAAACAATATAAGGTTAACAATTTATTCAAATGTAGAAGAAAAAACAAAGGTGCCATCAATTGTAAAATTTTTTCCATCAGCAAATTGGATGGAAAGAGAAGTTTTTGATATGTATGGAATCTTATTTAGTGATCACCCAGATTTAAGAAGAATTTTAACAGATTATGAATTTGAAGGTCATCCTTTAAGAAAAGATTTTCCTTTAACAGGCTATACAGAAGTCAGATACAATGAAACCGATAAAAAAGTTGTCTACGAGCCAGTAAAACTAGATCAAGATTATAGAA
>CACKTW010000046.1 GCA_902603215.1 uncultured Pelagibacteraceae bacterium | reverse complement strand
TCAAAACTGCAAAAACGCAAGATTCTCATACGATCTTGCTCAGTTTAAATAATGGGGAAGGTTGGAAGTTTACCTGTAAAAAATTTAAGATTATGATTGAAAAAGGAATGTTTCTAGGAAGTAAAAATAAAATAATCGAAAATGAAAATATTTATATTTCAAACGTGACAAATCTAAAAGATATTGAGATAGATTGGAGTTTAATAAAAGTTTCCTGATGAAAAATTTAGTAAAAATTAAAAGAGCACTAATATCAGTATCTGATAAATCTTCATTAAATAAAATTTTATCTACACTCTCAAAATATAAAATCGAAATTATTAGTTCGGGTGGAACTTTTAAAAAAATAGAAAGATTGGGTTATAAAAGTACTGAAATATCTAAATTTACTAATTGTACAGAAATGCTTAATGGAAGAGTAAAAACTTTGCATCCCAAAATCCATGCTGGAATATTAAATATAAGAAAAAATAAAAAACACCAAAGTGATTTAAAAAAAAATAATTATAAAAATATAGATTTGGTGATTGTAAATTTTTATCCATTTGAAAATACAATACAAAAAACTAAAAATTTTAATAAAATAATTGAAAATATTGATATTGGTGGCCCAACATTAGTGAGGGCAGCAGCTAAAAATTTTAAAGATGTTGCGATAATCACGAGTCCAAATAATTATGAAACTTTTATTCATCAAATGAATATTTTAAAAGGCTCAACTACTCTACAATTTAGAGAACAAATGGCATCCTACGCATTCAATGAAATAGCAAATTATGATTCAATAATTGCAAATTGCCTAAATAATAAATTCAAAAATTTTTTTCCACATAAAAAAACATTTTCAGGAAAATTAATTGAAAAATTAAGATATGGAGAAAACCCTCATCAAAATGCAGCTTTATATTCAGAATTAGATAATTTTTCTCTAAAAAAAATTCATGGTAAACCTCTGAGTTTCAATAACTACAACGATATTTTTTATGGATTATCTATTTCAAAATTATTAAAAAAAAATGCTGGAACTGTAATTATAAAACATGCAAATCCATCAGGTGTTTCTGAATCGAAAGATCAAATAAAATCTTTTAATTCGGCTTTTAACTGTGATCCAATAAGTGCTTTTGGAGGCGTAATTTCTTGTAATTATGAAATAGACAAGAAGTTAGCAAATAAAATAAATGATTTCTTTTTTGAGGTTGTAATAGCTAAAGGGTTCAAAAAAGATGCATTAAAAATTTTAAAAAAGAAAAAAAATTTAAGATTGATCGATGCAAAAAATTTTAACAACAAATCAAATTTTAGCTTACTTTTTAACAATAACACTTTTCTATATCAAAGCTCAGATAGTTTAGATTTTAATAAAAAAAACTTTGAAATTGTTTCAAAAACAAAACCTTCAAAAAATCAAATGGATGATTTAATTTTTGCTTTTAATATATGTAAATTTGTAAGATCAAATGCAATAGTAATTTGTAAAAATAAATCAACATTAGGAATAGGTGCTGGACAGCCTAGTCGTTTAGATAGTTGTAAAATAGCAATTGAAAAAGCTAATACTTTCCGACCTTTAATAATTGAAAATTCAGTGGCTGCTTCGGATGCATTTTTTCCTTTTCCAGATGGTCCTGAAAAATTAATTCAGGCAGGCGTTAGTTCAATTATTCAGCCGAGAGGTTCGATAAGAGATAAGGAAATAATTAAATTAGCAAATAAAACTAAAACAGTTCTAGTATTTAGTAAAACAAGACATTTTAAACATTAAGAAATTTGATCAATCTTTGATGCTAGAATAAAGTCATTCTCTGATAAACCATTAATGGCATGTGTAAAAATTGTTATTTTGACATAACCCCAGCCAAAGCTAATATCTGGATGATGACCTTCTTCTTCTGAAATAGCACCAACCTTATTAACAAATTTTTGACTATCTAAAAAATTTTTAAATTTAAATTCTTTTTCAATATAATAACTTTTTTTCTCATTCTCTTTAACATTCCAGTCATCCACTTTTTTTAAATATTTGTGTACTTCGGAAAAATCAAAAGATTTTACTCCGCCTTCGCACGGGATACATTTTTTTTTATATAAATCACTCATAAAATAAATAATTGGAGCGGGAGAAGGGAATTGAACCCTCGACCTAAACGTTGGCAACGTTTCGCTCTACCACTGAGCTACTCCCGCATTTTTTTCGACCTAATATAAATCTTCAACAAATTAAAAACAAGATTATCGTAAATAAAATCTATTTAGTCGCTATTACATTTAAACTAATAGGAATTCCAAATGGTTTATAATCGCTTGTATCTTTAAATAGATTGAAGGACTCTACTCTTTTAAGTTTTTTAAAACCTGCTAGATTTAAAAAATATAACATAATCTCTTGATTCCAACCAAAATAATGAAAATCATGTTTGTCTATTTGTCCTCCAAACATCATTCTCATCATTGATATTCTTTGTTCTAAATTTAATTTTGGACTTATGAAAGCCTTACAAAGTATATCTAAATCTGGAACGGAAATATAAAATTCCCCATTTTGCTTAAGTATTCTATGAACTCCTTTTAAAGTTTCTAAAACTTTTTTTTGCTCAATATGTTCAAGGACGTGGCTTGCATAAATTATTTCTACGCTTTCTTTTTCAAACTGAGTTAGATCACTAATATCTCCAATAAAATCTACGTTTTCATTTTTTTGAATATTAAGAATTTTCCAACCTTCTTTTGTCTCTTTGCCACCAATGTGTAATTTCATAAATATTTTATTTTAATTAATATTTAAAAGTTGATAATATATAACATGTATGACTGATCAACAAAATTTACCAACTAAAATACCTGTTTTTCCATTATCAAATTTTATTTTTTTTCCTAAAACTTCTGTTCCGCTAAATATTTTTGAAACTAGATACTTACAAATGGTAAATGATTCAATTAAAAAAGATCATTTTTTTGGAATGATACAGCCAAAAAAAATTAAAAAAGATTTCAAACAAAAAAATATTCCTCTTTACTCAATTGGATGTCTTGGAAAAATTAAAAATTTTAGTAAAACTGAAG
>CACKTW010000045.1 GCA_902603215.1 uncultured Pelagibacteraceae bacterium | reverse complement strand
TTTGCTTAATTTTATCATCATTCCAGGTGTTGCAATTAGTTTTTCAAAATTAATTTTTCCAGTTGATATTTCTTTTATTAAATCATCTGAACCAATAACATCTGCTCCACTTTTTTTTGCTTCAGCTAATTTTGAATCTTCACAAACAACAGCTATTTTAGTTTTTTTTCCTGTCCCTGCTGGTAAATTTACAGCTGTTCTTAAATTAACTTCACTTTTTTTTTGTTTAACATTAACTTGCATATGAACATCAATAGACTCATCAAACTTTGTGGTGCAATTTTTTTTTACTATAGCTATTAATTTATCAAACGTATCTTTTTTTAATTTTTTTGTTTCTTTTGGAAGTAAATTGTATCTTTTTGAGCTCATTGTTTAATCTTTCACCTCTATCCCCATAGATCTTGCTGATCCACAAATAATTTTTGTAGCTTCTGCTAAATCAAAAGCATTTAAATCTTTCATTTTTTCTTTAGCAATTTGCTCGGCTTGTTTTTTTGTAATTGATCCGGAAATCACTCTTCCAGGTTCCTTTGAACCACTTTTTAATTTTGCTGCTTGTTTTATATAAAATGAAGCAGGTGGAGTCTTTAAAATAAAGTCAAATTTTTTATCTTTGTAAACAGTAATAACTACTGGAATAGGTTTACCCATAAAATCTTTTTTTGTTTTGTCGTTAAAAGATTTACAAAATTCCATTATATTAACACCTCTTTGTCCCAAAGCAGGACCAACTGGAGGAGCAGGACTTGCTTGTCCTCCGTTAATAACAAGTTTCACATAGCCAGTAATTTCTTTTTTTGCCATTATTGTGCCTTCTCAACTTGATTAAAGTCTAAATCTACTGGAGTTGGTCTTCCAAAGATTGAAACAGAAACTTTTAATCTTAACTTTTCATCGTCCACTTCTTCAACCAATCCATTAAAAGATGCAAATGGTCCATCAATCACTTGGACTTTTTCTCCAATGTTGTAGGTTATACCGGATTTTGAATCAACTAGTCCATCTTTTATTTGCCCCATTATCTTTTTAATTTCTTCTTCAGAAACTGGTGCTGGAGTACCTTTTTGACCAAGAAAACCACTTACTTTTTTTATATTTTTAATTAGATGATAAAGTTGATTATCCATATCCATTTTAACTAACACGTAGCCTGGAAAATATTTCTTTTTTCTTTGTATTCTTTTTCCTCTTTTTACTTCTGTAACATCGTGTGTGGGAACTATTATTTCCTCTATTTTATTTTCAATTTTTGCCTTTTTTACTTCTTCTTTTATAGCTGTAGCCACCTTGTTTTCAAAACTAGAGTAAGATTGAACAATATACCAATTCATCATAATTTAAAAATTTATAGTTAGAGCGATATCTAATAAAAAACTAAGTAATTGATCTAATAGAAGAAAAAATACTGCAGCAAGGATTGATAATAAAACAACCATGGCTGCTCCTGTTAATGTTTCCTTCTTTGTTGGCCAAGATACTTTGAAAGCTTCTTGTTTAACGCTTTGAATAAATCTAAATGGATTGATCATATCTTTATCTTCTTTCCCTAGTGGCAGGAGCGGTGGGACTCGAACCCACAACCCCGGGTTTTGGAGACCCGTACTCTACCAATTGAGCTACACTCCTAGAGATTATTTTATAATTTTTGTCACAACTCCAGCTCCAACAGTTTTACCACCTTCTCTGATAGCAAAATTCAATTTTTCATTCATTGCAATTGGAGTAATTAGTTTGACAGTAAATTTAGCATCATCTCCAGGCATAACCATCTCTGTTCCTGATGGTAAGGTAACTTCACCAGTAACATCAGTGGTTCTAAAATAAAACTGAGGTCTGTACTTAGTAAAGAATGGAGTGTGTCTTCCACCTTCTTCTTTTTTTAATACATAAGCCTGAGCTTCAAATTCTGTATGAGGAGTAACTGATCCAGGTTTAGCTAATACTTGTCCTCTTTCTATATCGGTTCTTTCTACACCTCTTAACAAAGCTCCAATATTATCTCCAGCTTCTCCTGTATCCAAAATTTTTCTAAACATCTCAACACCAGTAATCACTGTTTTTTTAGTATCTCTAATTCCAACAATTTCAAGTTCTTCACCAGTTTTGACAACGCCTTGTTCAACACGTCCTGTCGCAACTGTACCACGGCCTGATATTGAAAAAACATCTTCAACTGGCATAAGAAAAGGTTTGTCCTTTGGTCTGTCCGGTTGAGGAATATGTTCATCTATTGCTTTCATTAATTCCAATATTGCATTTTTACCTGTTGCTTCATCTTTTCCTTCAACAGCAGCTAATGCTGATCCTTTTATAATTGGAGTCTTAGCTCCTGGAAATTTATATGAAGTTAAAAGCTCTCTAATTTCTTCTTCAACAAGATCTACAAGTTCTTTATCTTTAACTTGATCAATTTTATTTAAAAATACAACAATTGCTGGAACACCTACTTGTCTTGCTAACAAAATATGTTCTCTAGTTTGTGGCATTGGACCATCCGCAGCATTAACAACTAAAATTGCTCCGTCCATTTGAGCGGCGCCAGTAATCATATTTTTTACATAATCAGCATGCCCAGGACAATCAACATGAGCATAATGTCTTTTGTCAGTTTCGTATTCAACATGTGCAGTTGCTATTGTTATTCCTCTTTCTTTTTCTTCTGGAGCTTTATCTATTTGATCATATGCAATAAACTCTGCTCCTCCTTTTTCAGCTAAAACTTTAGTTATAGCAGCAGTTAAAGTTGTCTTTCCATGATCAACATGACCAATTGTACCAATGTTACAATGTGGTTTTTTTCTTTCAAATTTTTTCTTCTCAGCCATTTTCTTTTACCTCGTTAAATTCTTTTAATTCATAATTTGGAGCGGGTGAAGGGAATCGAACCCTCACAACCAGCTTGGAAGGCTGGTGTTCTACCATTGAACTACACCCGCAACATTCCAAACGTATAACACTCACTCATTGTAGTAAACTTTCTGAAATGGTGGAGGGGGAAGGATTCGAACCTTCGAAGACCGAAGTCAACGGGTTTACAGCCCGCCCCATTTGACCGCTTTGGTACCCCTCCTAATAGCAGGGGCAAACCCCTTTTCAAAAAAGCTTTCAACAATAAGAGGTTTTATAAGCATCTTCTTAAATAAATGCAATAAATGATTTTTAATAAAAAAAGTGCGATATTCCTGGAAAAATAGAAATAAATCATGAAAAAATCTTCATTTTTAGTCGCTGGAAAACATGCTGTGACTGAAGCTCTTAAAAACCCGAAAAGAAATGTAATAAGAGTTTTTTTAACAGAAGATTCTAAAAAAAAACTCAATCAAAAAAATGAAAATTATAATTTGCTAAAAAATATTA
>CACKTW010000044.1 GCA_902603215.1 uncultured Pelagibacteraceae bacterium | reverse complement strand
TTAAAAAATTGTTTTTTTAGTAAAGAAAATTTTGAAAGAAAAAGAAGAGCTAAAAAATTATCGAAGATTTACAATTGTTCGGTTAATGATATCGCTTTAGCTTGGGTTCTAAATCAAAATTTCCCTTCTTTTGCAATAATTGGACCAAAAAAAATTAATCAATTAAATTTTTCTTTAAACTCTATCAAAATTAAATTAAAAGAAGACGAAATAAAATGGTTAAATCTGAAAGACGATATATAAAAACTAAATGAAAATTTTCATAACTGGAGTTGCTGGATTTTTGGGCTGTCACTTAGCTAAAAGAATGCTTGAACTTGGACATTCTGTTGGTGGAAATGACAATATGATTGGTGGTGAAAAGGATAATATTCCAAATAATACAAAATTTTTTGATATAGATTGTACAGACTATGAAGAAATGAAAAAGGCTATTAAAGGTTATGATATAGTTTACCATTGTGCGGCCACTGCTCATGAAGGTCTTTCTGTTTTCTCTCCTTATACAATTACAAGAAATATCTATGAAGCTACTGTATCAACAGTAACAGCTGCGATTACAAATAAAGTAAAAAGATTTGTTTATTGTTCTTCCATGGCAAGATACGGATCACAAAAATTTCCTTTTACAGAAGACATGCTAACAAAACCTCAAGACCCTTATGGTATTGCAAAAGTTGCAGGTGAAGACACACTTAAACTTTTAGCAGACGTTCATGGAATGGAATGGAATATTGCAGTCCCACATAATATTGTTGGACCTAATCAAAAATATGATGATCCTTTTAGGAATGTACTTTCGATTTTTATAAATAGAAATCTTCAAGGGAAACCAGCGTTAATTTATGGTGATGGAGAACAAAAAAGATGTTTTTCATACATTGACGATTGTATTTTTTGCTTGGAAAAAATGGCATTTGACAAAAATATTAATAAAGAAATTATTAATATTGGACCTGATGAAGAAGCAATTTCTGTTAAAAATCTTGCAGATTTAATTGCAAATGAATTGGGATTTAATGGCAAACCTGAGTTTATTTCTGACAGACCCCAGGAAGTTAAAGTAGCTACTTGTAGCGCTGATAAAGCTAGAAAAATATTAAATTATGAAACAAAAACTTCATTAAAAGATTCAATCAAATACACGGCAGATTATATAAAAAAAAAAGGCACTAGACCTTTTAAATATTATCTACCTGTTGAAATTGTGAATGAAAAAACTCCAGATGCTTGGATAAAAAAACTTATTTAATTAGTCAAATTTAATGTTTGTTAAAAGAAGATCTTTTTTTAAAATTTTTAGTACATTAATAGCAGGACTTTTTTTTCCTTCTTGTACAACTGTTCCTGTTACAAATAGAACGCAGCTTAATCTTGTTCCAGATAAATGGATCAGATGGATTAGTGATAAATATTATTATGACTATCTGGATGATAACCTTATTAATCATCAAGAAAAATATCTAGGAAGAGTTTTAAAAATTGGACAACGTATTGAAAAAGGAATTGAAAAATATTTTGAAATAGAAAAATTAAATTTTAAAAAGTATCGACTGGATTATGAAATTAATGTTGTTGATGATAAACGAAATCTAAATGCTTTTGCTATGGCTAATGCAAAAATTGTTTTCTTTAGAAGAATAATTGATTTTGCAGAAACTGATGATCAAATTGCGGCTATCATGGGTCATGAGATGGGTCATGTGTTAGCAAAACATATGCATGAAAGAATAAGTCATAGATTAACTTGGGATATTTTAACTTTGGGTATTGCAGAAATTTTTGCTGAATTAGGATTTTTTCTTCCTTGGAGCAGAAAACAAGAATCTGAAGCGGATTATTTGGGTGTAGTGTTTATGACATTAGCTGGTTATGAACCTACAGAAGCTGCGATGTTTTGGAGTAAACTAGATAAATATATTAAAAAAGTAAAAAAATATAAATCTAAACATGATCTTTTAGCTAGAGTAAAAAGAAACCTGCCGGAATTTACAAGTACACATCCATTTCCTGAAAGAAGAAGTAAAAATATATTAAAATGGTCTGAAGAAGTTAAAGAAAAATATAAGGATTATATTTAATTACTATTTAAAATTTCCTGTTTTGCTTTTTTATACTCTGATTTAGTTATATCGCCAGCTTTATACATTTCGCTCAGTTCATTTAATTCTGCAACAATACTAGCTGATTTAGCTTTGATTGCTTTTCTACTGTCACCACAACTTTTTTCTTTTTTAAGTGTTTCCAATCTTTCTATTCTTCTATCTGCAGCTTGTGTTGCATTTTTATAATTTTGACTTTTAGCAATTAAGTTAAATGGAAACCAAAGAATACCATCAATCCAATCTGCACCACTCATACCGCTTTTGTCTTGATTTACTCCATCAATGATAACTTGGGCTCTAACAATTTCTGCATCCATTTCTTTGCAGGTTAGATTGGTATCACCAGATTTATGGGCACTTACAACTTGATGCTCCGCACTACCAGCGCAAGCAACTACAAAAATTAACATCGATAAAAGCGAAAATGTTTTTCTCATAAACTAAAAATTTATCCTTTTTTGTGATTAAATCAAATCTATTTTTTCCTTTGTTTTCAGTAACTTTTACTCCTTTAAAAAAAGATTATTTAATGAGATAGTAAACAAATGTTGAAATTTAACTATTTACAAAAGCTAGCGTTCTGCTTTTTTATATTCTTAATTTGGAGTTCAGGAATAGCTAATGCAGGTAAAACTTCAGATCTTAGAAAAATTGACAATATGTACAAAGAAGGACTTTTGACTAAACAAGAATGTATAAAAGCAAAAAAGAAAATTTTAGGAAGCAACAGTAGTCCAACATGCGAGGGTAAAACAGCTTCAAAAAAAATAGAAACTTATAGTTCGCAAGGGTCTGCTTTTTTTATAACTCAAGATGGATATCTATTAACTAATCAACATGTGATTGATTCTTGTGATAATAATGTAAAAATTAAATACAAAAGAGAAGAAAAAGATGTAGTAGTTGTTGCTCAAGATAGGTATCTAGATTTAGCTTTACTTCAGCTCAAAGGAGCTAGAAATACCGGTTATTTAAAATTAGCTAACAAAGAACCAGAAAAATTACAAAGAGTGATAGCTGTAGGTTTTCCTTGGGGAAAATTTATCAGCGATGATCTTAAATTTACTTCGGGCATCATTAGTTCAATTAAAGGTGTTGGAGATGACAGCACAAGAATCCAAATAGATGCAGCTCTAAATCCTGGCAACAGTGGTGGACCCATTGTTGACGAAGAGACTGGAGAATTAGTTGGAATAGCTGTACAAAAAATGGATACGGCTGTTTCTGAAAGTACCAATTTTGCTATAAAAGCCTCTTCAGTTAAAAACTTTTTGTCTGCTAATGGAATGAAAACATCTTTAAACTTAATATCTTTTAGTAAATCTAGAAGCAGTC
>CACKTW010000043.1 GCA_902603215.1 uncultured Pelagibacteraceae bacterium | reverse complement strand
GTTTCTAGAATTATTTATACAGATATTAATAAAGATGGAACAAAAAAGGGCCCAAATATAAAAGATACAATTGAGTTATCTAGCAAAGTAAAAATACCTTTTATTATATCTGGAGGAATTTCTTCCATAGAAGATATTAAAAAAATTAGATCTCTTAATAATTCAAATATTGAAGGTGTGATAGTTGGTAAGTCAATTTATGATGGTGATATAAAAATTAACGAATTAGCAAAACAGATATAAAATGTTAAAAAATAGAATTATACCTTGTCTAGATGTAAAAAATGGTAGAGTGGTTAAAGGCATTAACTTTGTAGATTTAGTTGATGCAGGAGATCCTGTAGAGCAAGCCAAAATATACGATGAACAAGGTGCTGATGAATTATGCTTTCTAGACATTACAGCCTCAAATGAGAATAGAAATATCATATTAGATACTGTTAAGAAAACCGCAGAAAAATGTTTTATGCCCCTAACAGTCGGAGGAGGTGTTAGAACTTTGGAAGATATAAGAAATTTACTATTAGCTGGAGCTGATAAAGTATCAATAAACACAGCTGCGGTTAATAGTAAAAATTTAGTTAAAGAAAGCGCTCAAAAATTTGGCTCCCAATGTATTGTTATTGCAGTGGATGCAAAAAAAGTTAAAGAAAATAAATGGGAAATTTTTACTCATGGTGGCAGGAAATCAACCGGAATAGATGCTTTGAAATTTGTAGAAAAAATGGAAAATTTGGGAGCTGGAGAAATATTGCTTACTTCTATGGATAGAGATGGAACAAAAAAAGGTTACGATTTAGATTTAACTAAAAAAGTATCTGAAATTGTAAACATACCGGTGATTGCTTCTGGAGGAGTTGGCAGTTTAGAACACCTTCATCAAGGAATTAAGATTGGTAAAGCAAATGCAGTATTGGCAGCATCAATTTTTCATTTTGGAGAACACACAATATTAGAAGCCAAACAATATTTGGACTCAAAAGGCATACCTGTTAGGATATAAAAAATGCTTAAATCTTTAGAAGAATTGGTAAACATAATTCGTGAAAGAAAAAATTTGAAAACAGAAAAGTCTTACACCAATAAATTATTAAATGACAAAAATATGTGTGTAACCAAAGTAAATGAAGAAATTAATGAATTATTAGAGGCAATTGAAAACAACAATAATAAAGTTCATGAAGCAGCAGATGTATTATATCATTTATTTGTTCTTTTAGAATCAAGCGGAATTAAAATTGAAGATGTTATGAAGGAATTAAAAAAAAGACAAAATATAAAATGAAGTACGATAAAAATAATATTTTTGCTAAAATTTTAAGAGGAGAAATTCCTTGTAAAAAAATCTATGAAAACCAATATGTTCTGTCTTTTTATGATATTAATCCTCAAAGAAAAATTCATGCACTGATAATACCAAAAGGAGAATATATAGATCTTGATGATTTTTCTTCGAATGCTTCCGAAAAAGAAATTAGCGAACTAATAAAAGGAATTACTACAGTGGCTAAAAAACTTGGTATTTCCATTGACGAAGGAAAAGGCTATAGGGCTCTTGCAAATATAGGCGAGCACGGAGGTCAAGAAGTTCCGCATTTACACTTTCACCTATTTGGAGGAGAAAAAGTAGGAAGAATGGTGAACTAATAATTATGAAAAAGATTGTAAGAAATTATTTAGAAATTAAATCAATCAAAGAATTAATTTTACCAAAAAATTCAAAAAACAATTTAAAAATCAAATTATTATTACAACCTGATTTTCAACTTAATAAGTTTCTTTATAAACAAATCGGAAAAAAATATTATTGGAATGACCGTTTAATTTGGACTGATCAGGACTGGATAAAATATGTATCTAGAAAAAATGTATTTACTTATATTTTATACGAAGATAATAACATCGCTGGTTTTTTTGAGCTAATCTATCATGAAGAAAAAAAAGAAATTGAATTGGCCTACCTAGGTTTATTGCATGAATTTATTGGAAAAAAATTAGGCGCTTATTTATTAACAGAAGCAATTAAGATTTCATGGAGCTTTAAAATAAATCGAATTTGGGTTCATACTTGTTCGCTTGATCATCCTAATGCGCTAAAGAATTATTTGGGCAGAGGTATGAAAATTTTTAATCACGAAACAATCTTTAGAAATATTGCTTAGGAATTAAATTTTACTTTAAAGCTTTTCTGTAAACTATCAGTAAAGCAAAAATTACAATTAAAGCAGCGATTCCAGAGTCCCCAAGGGTATTTAAAAGTCCAACTAGATTTTTAGTAACGTGAGAACCAAAAAAAGCTACATCAGGTCCAAAAAGAATTTCTGCAAAAACCGAAACTCCAATTAAAAGTAATCCTAATTCTATGAATTGTTTTAGATATCTTTTTAATATGTTTATCCATTTATTAAGCATTATTTTTCCTATTTTATTAAAACCCCCTACTAAGACTCACCCCTGAAACTTCGCGGGGTGAGTCTAAAACTAACTAGGGGATAAATATTTACTTATAAAATCCCAAAATGACGATTGCAGCAATCAAACCAACGATTCCAGCGTCACCAAGAGATTGAACAAGACCTACAATGTTATCAGCTATTCCACCAACGAAAGGAACATTTCCTCCCAAAAGAGCAACAACTACACCTAGTCCAAGTAATGCTATAACTACTCTTGTTAGCTCGTTTACAGTTGATGTAAACCCTCCAAGTATTTTCATAACATCTCCTTTATTTATTTATGTTTAACAAACCCTACGAATCACAACCCGTAGTTTATGATGTCTACCTACCACACTAGATATAGATGATCATTTCAAATCATTGGTAAAAAACCCAATAAAAGCAACCTTTTTTTATTTTAAAACCCAAAATGGTCACTTTATTGATATGTATTTAATTAAATTTAGTTATTAAAATTTTTTATAATTTGAAACCATATTCAATATAATTATTTGGACAAATACATCTATTTTTAAAAATTTTTTTCCATTTTTTATTTATAAAATAGTGTTCTTTATTGTGAGCATTTAAATAATTATTAAAGTCACCCCAAACATATGTTTCTTCCCAAATTTTAAAATATAAGTTCTTTCCTAAATTATTAAAAATATTCATGTAAGACTTAATTGTTTCTTTTTTCATTTCGTGCAAACAATCTATAGCTAATATCACATCGAAAAATTTTTTCTTAATATGTTTTAATTGATGCGGAAGTATAAAAATTACATCATTTTTATCAATAATTTTTTGAAGCTCTTCAAGAGAATTATCTTTATAACAAATAATGACTTTTTTATTCTTAAAAGTTTTTTTTATTCTTAAGAAATTTATATAAATAGCTGGAGGAATATCTGCTACAATAAACTTATTTACTTTTTTATTTAGTCTTAAAATTGTTTCTGTTGTTCTACCAGATCCAGCACCTATTTCTAAAAAATTTATT
>CACKTW010000042.1 GCA_902603215.1 uncultured Pelagibacteraceae bacterium | reverse complement strand
TTTGGGATATTGAATAATACATTTCCCTATTTCAATATTGTTTTCAATATTTTGCTCAAAGTTGAAGGATAAATTTTCTGTTTTTTTCAAATTATTAATTATTTTATCTTTCGCAGAAGCAAAAGATTCATTGTTCATTAATATTAGAAATAAGATGATTAAATATTTTTTTTTAAGATTCAATTTATAATACTTCTCTCTTTCCAACATGGTTAGCTTTACTTACAATTCCATCTTCTTCCATCATATCAATAATTCTTGCAGCTCTATTATATCCAATTTGAAGCTTTCTTTGTAAAAATGAAGTTGAAGCTTTTCTTTCCGTTTTTACTAAATCAACCGCAGTTTTAAATAATTCATCTCTATTTTCATTATCTGAAAAACTTTCTAAATTTTCTTTTTCATTCGCAAAACTCATTATTTCTTCAACATAATCGGGATCCTGCTGGGATCGTAAAAAACTGTTTACTTTTTCGATTTCTTTTTCTGAAACATAAGGTCCATGAATACGAACTATTTTGTTAGCTGAAGACATGAACAACATATCACCTTTACCAAGTAATTGTTCAGCTCCTTGTTCACCCAAAATTGTTCTGCTATCTATTTTTGAACTAACTTGGAAAGAAATCCTTGTTGGAAAATTGGCTTTTATAGTTCCTGTTATAACATCTACACTTGGTCTTTGAGTTGCCATGATAATATGAATACCCGCAGCTCGCGCCATTTGTGAAAGTTTTTGAATATAATTTTCAATTTCTTTTCCAGCAACAAGCATTAGATCTGACATTTCATCTACAATTACCACAATGTAAGGCATTACAATTTTGTATTTAGAATTATACCCATCAATATTTCTTACTCCTTCTCTAGTCATTAACCTGTATCTACTTTCCATTTCTTTAACGACCCAACCTAAAACCGAAGCTGCTTTTTTAGCTTCAGTGATGACAGGACAAAGAAGATGAGGAATTCCTTCATAAGTGGATAGTTCAAGCATTTTTGGATCTATTAATATGAACTTACATTTTTCAGGAGAATGTTTATAAATCAAAGACATAATTATTGTATTAACACAAACGGATTTTCCAGATCCCGTGGTTCCTGCAATTAATAAATGAGGCATAGATGTTAAATCACCTATAATTGGAATCCCCGAAATACTTTTTCCTAAAGCAATTGGTAATTTTATTTCTTTTTTATAAAATTTATCATTATATATAATTTCACTCAAAAAAACGCTTTCCCTTTCCAAATTTGGAATTTCAATACCTACAGTATTTTTTCCCGGTATTGTTGCAATCCTTGCAGATTCTGAGCTTGTATTTCTTGCTATGTCTTCTGATAAATTAATAATTTTTGAAACTTTAATTCCTGGAGCAGGTTCAAATTCATTTAATGTTACCACTGGGCCATGACTTATTTTTTTAATTTTACCTTCAACGCCAAAATCTAATAATATTTTTTCTAAAAATTCAGGATCAGAGTTTTTATTTTTATCATTAAGAATTTTTGAACTAATTTTTGAAGGTTTTTCTAAATAGTTTATATCAGGAAGAATAAATTTTTTATTTTTTGTAGTAGTATAGGTTTTTTGAAAAGGCAGATCTTGCTGCTCAATTTTATTTTCATTATCTGAGAAATTTTCCAGGCTTGTTGAAATTTCAATTTTTTCTTTCAATTTTGAATCTTTTTTAAAAAATTTAAAAATAAAAGTAAAAATATTTAAAAAAGTTTTTAAATTAAATTTAATACTTAAAAAGAAAAAAAATAATGTGATAGCTAACAAAGAAAAGAAAATTATATTATGATTTAATAAATCTCCAAAATCATAAATTAATCCATTTAAATATTGACCTACAAAACCACCATTTCCATTTACTTTTAACCAATAGGAATTATTTCTATATATAGAAAAAAAAGCTGAACCAGAACTAAGATAAATCATAGAATAAAATATTTTTGTTAAGAGATAGTTAAAATTTTTATTTTTTATAATTAAAAAACCCATTGAGAATAATGAAATGCAAAATAAAAAAATAATCAAACCAAAAGACTGCAAAAATAAACTAGATATTGCACTTCCATAAAAACCTAATATGTTTTTTATTTCAGTTTTTTCATTAGAAACTATAAAATTTGGATCACTAGGTGAGTAAGAAAAAATAGATAAAAAAAATAAAATTGAGCTAATAATAACAATTAATCCTAAAATTTCGATAAACCTATTTTTTATAAAAGTGATAATCCAAGAATATTTTATTGCTATCATATGCGAATCCGATTTATTACTTTGTATCATTTAATTTTTATTGATAAAATTATTTTTTATGTTTAAAAAAATTTGCGTCATAGGAGATGGAATTGCGGCTAAATTGTTAGCCCAAATGCTATTGAATATAAATCTAAAAGTAGATTTATATTCAAATTCTGACCATAAATCTGACTTGTATTCAAGCAGAACCTTGGCCATATCACCAAGTAATATTGAATATTTAAAAAAATTAGAAATTTTTACTGAAAATTATCAATCATTTTGGAATGTAAATTCAATTAAACTTTTTTCATCAGATCAAAATAAAATAAAAAAAATTATTGAATTCAATAAAAAACCTATTTTTACTATGGCCAAACACAGTGATTTATTCTTTAATTTAAAAAAAAATTTAAATAGAAAATCTAATTTTAAAAAGAAAAAAAATTTTAATTATAAAAAATTAAAAAAAAATTATAGCTTGATAATTAATTGCGATAATTCAAATGGTTTGTTTAAAAATTTATTTTATAAAAAGATCAAAAAAAAATATCAATCAAAATCCCTAGTCTCAATTATTAATCATTCAAAAGTTAAAAATGATACTGCTTATCAATTTTTTTCTCATGAAGGACCAATGGCCTTTTTACCCATTTCAAATGCAAGCACATCAATAGTGTGGTCAGTTAAAGAAGATTACTTATTAAAAGAAAAAAGTTCATTAAATGCTTTTTTTAAGAAAAAAGTTAAAGAAAAAATAAAAAATTATTTAGATATAAAATCTTTTAAAGATATTGCTATTTTTGATTTAAATTTTGAAGTACCAAGAAATTATTTTAAAGAAAATATTCTAAATTTCGGTAGCAACTTACATCAAATTCATCCGCTAACCGGACAGGGTTTTAATATGATTGTTAGAGATATAAAATTACTTGAAGAAAAAATTTTGTATTTTACTGACCTTGGATTAGATTTAAATACTCTTGTTTTAGAAAAATTTAGCAAAGAAATTAAATCTTATAATTTTTTATTTGCTCAAGGAATAGATTTTACAGAAAAATATTTTACAATTAAAAATAAAAAATTTAATTCTTTATCTAATTTTTTACTTAATAAAATAAATGACAACAAAAAAATAAAGGATATTTTTATTAATTTAGCTGACAGAGGGTTAAATTTTAAAACTATTGA
>CACKTW010000041.1 GCA_902603215.1 uncultured Pelagibacteraceae bacterium | reverse complement strand
AAGTTTTATTGTCATAGAGCCTGGTTTAACAAGTTTGAAAAAAAATCAATTAATAAGCGAAGAAGAATTAATTAAATGTCAAAACGAATTTGGAGAAACTAGTTTTACAGCAGGAATAGGAGCCGAGGCAATTCTAGAAATATTACAATCATTAAATTTGGAAGAAGAAAAAAGTAGACTGACAAATGTATTAAAAGAAATCAAATCTAAAGTTGCTGAAGAAAGAGCTGTTAAAAGATTGAAACTTATAGATTCATTTATTCAATCAGGTAACAAGCCTGAGTGGATGATATTGACAACAATTCCAGTAATACCACCAGAATTAAGACCTCTTGTTCCGCTAGATGGAGGAAGATTTGCAACTTCTGATTTGAATGATTTATACCGTAGAGTCATTAATAGAAATAATAGACTAAAAAGATTAATGGATTTAAAAGCTCCTGATATTATAGTCAGAAATGAAAAGAGAATGTTGCAAGAATCTGTTGATGCTCTATTTGATAATGGAAGAAGAGGAAGAGTAATTACTGGAACAGGAAAAAGACCATTAAAATCTTTAGCAGAAAGTTTAAAAGGTAAACAAGGTAGATTCAGACAAAATTTACTTGGTAAAAGAGTAGATTATTCTGGAAGATCAGTAATTGTTGTTGGACCTGATTTAAAACTTCATCAGTGTGGGTTACCTAAAAAAATGGCTTTAGAATTATTCAAACCATTTTTATATGCTAGATTAGATAAACTAGGTTTAGCAACAACGATAAAACAAGCAAAAAAAATTGTTGAAAAAGAAAAAGATGAAGTGTGGGATGCTCTAGAGTTAATTGTAAGAGAACATCCTGTAATTTTGAATAGAGCTCCAACGTTACATAGATTGGGTATCCAGGCATTTGAACCAAAATTAATTGAAGGCAATGCTATTGAGCTTCATCCTTTAGTTTGTGCTGCATTCAATGCAGATTTTGATGGAGATCAAATGGCTGTTCATGTTCCTCTGAGTTTAGAGGCTCAACTAGAAGCAAGAGTTTTAATGATGTCAACAAACAATATCCTCAGCCCATCTAACGGGAAGCCAATAATTGTCCCAACACAAGATATGGTTTTAGGATTATACTACCTTTCACAAAATCCTACACAAACTGAAAAAATAGAAGGTTACTTTGTTGACACTTTTGAAATAGAACAGGCACTTGATAGTAAGGCAATTAATGTACATTCAAGAATAATTTCTAGATTTAAAACAATAGACTCTAATGGCAAAGAGATTTTAGAAAAGCATACTAGCACAGCAGGAAGATTTTTGTTGGCAAATATTTTGCCTAAAAATCACAATATTAAATTTTCATTAATTGATAGAGTTTTGCCAAAAAAAATTGTTTCAGAAATTATTGATATTGTTTTTAGATTTTGTGGTCAAAAAAGTACAGTAATTTTTTGTGATAATTTAAAAAATTTAGGTTTTAAACATGCTTTCAAGGCAGGCATTTCTTTTGGTAAAGATGATTTGATTATACCTGAAAATAAACAAAAATTAGTTAATGAAACTAAAAAATTAATAGAAGAATACGAAGAACAGTATTCTGATGGATTTATAACCAGAGGTGAAAAATATAATAAAGTTGTTGATGCTTGGTCCAAGTGTACTGATCGTGTAGCAGGAGAAATGATGAAAAGAATTTCTTCTACAAACAATAAATTACAAGATTCAAAAGGATTAAACTCAGTTTTTATGATGGCAGATTCAGGAGCAAGAGGGTCTGCTGCTCAAATGAAACAGTTAGCAGGAATGAGAGGTTTGATTGCAAAACCTTCTGGTGAAATTATAGAAACTCCTATTATCTCAAATTTTAAAGAAGGTTTAACAGCACTTGAATATTTTAACTCAACTCATGGTGCTAGAAAAGGTCTTGCGGATACAGCTCTTAAAACAGCTAACTCAGGCTATTTAACAAGAAGGTTATGTGATGTTGCTCAAGATTTAGTTATTACAAAGCCAGATTGCGGTTGTGGTGAAAAAAATTCGATTTTACTATCCGAGATTATTGAAGGAGGAAATATAATAGTAAGTTTATCCGAAAGAGCACTTGGTAGAATTTCAGCACAAAATATAAAAAATCCAATTAATGGAGAAATTTTAATTAAAGCCAACGAAATGATTTCAGAAGAAGCTTGTGAAAAAATTGATACAGCTGGCGTAAAATCGATTAGAGTATTTTCAGTAATTACTTGCATAGAAAAAAATGGAATTTGTGCAAAGTGTTACGGAAGAGATTTGTCTAGAGGAAAATTAATAAATGAAGGAGAGGCAATCGGGATGATCGCTGCTCAATCAATTGGAGAACCCGGAACACAATTGACAATGAGAACATTTCACGTCGGTGGTACAGCACAAATAAAACAGGATTCACAAATTGTATCTAATACAGATGGGATACTTAAAATTATAAATAAAAATTTGCTTGAAGATTCAAAGAAAAATTTAGTTGTAATGGGAAGAAGCACTCAGCTGTCTATCGAAGATAAAAATGGACAACAAAAAGCAATTTATAAAATTCCATATGGTGCTAAGTTATTTTTTCAAAATGATCAGAATATTAAAAAAGGAACAAAGATTTGTGAATGGGATCCTTATACAACGCCGGTTATTGCTGAAAAAAGTGGTACAGCTAACTATGTTGATTTAATTGATGGAGTTTCTTTAGCTGAAACTGTTGATGATGCAACTGGCATATCATCCAAATCAGTTATTGATTGGAGATCACAATCAAAAAATACAGAATTAAAACCAAGAATTACTCTTAGAGATGAAAAAGGCAAGGTAATTAAAAAAGCAGATGATAATGAAGCAAGATATTATTTAGTTCCAGATTCAATATTATCAGTAGAAGACGGTCAAAAAATATTTGCAGGAGATGTAATTGCTCGATTACCTAAAGAAACTTCTAAAACAAAAGATATCACAGGAGGATTACCTAGGGTTGCTGAATTGTTTGAAGCAAGAAGACCTAAAGAAAGCGCAATCATAGCAGAAACTGATGGATTTGTTAAATTTGGTAAAGAAGTTAGAGGAAAATTAAAAGTTACTATTGCTGGTGAAAATGGAGAAGATTCAAACTACTTAATTCCAAAAGGAAAACATATTAATTTTAACGAAGGAGAAAAAATTAAAAAAGGCGAATACCTTTTAGATGGAAGTCCAGCTCCTCATGATATTCTTAGAATACTTGGTGTACAGGAATTAGCAGAATACTTTATAAACGAAGTTCAAGAAGTATATAGACTTCAAGGAGTTGTAATTAATGATAAACATATAGAAACAAGTTTTTCATCTTGTTTTTTAGCCAGTATATTCCATTTATTTTTAACCATACCGGTTCCAGCAGGAACTAGTCTTCCAACGATAACATTTTCCTTTAGCCCTTTAAGTTTGTCAACTTTGCCTTTTATTGCCGCATCAGTTAAAATTCTTGTTGTTTCTTGAAATGATGCAGCTGAAATAAAAGAATTTGTTTGTAAAGATGCTTTAGTAATTCCCATTAATACTCTATCACCTAAAGCTGGATTTTTTTTATTTTTAATTAATTCATTATTATGTTCGTCAAATTCATTCC
>CACKTW010000040.1 GCA_902603215.1 uncultured Pelagibacteraceae bacterium | reverse complement strand
TAAAAAAATCTTTTGAGGTAGCTAGCTTTGACGCGATAAATATATTTTTTGAATTATTTTTAATGATAAAATCTTTATAAAAATGATCACCTTTAGATTTTAAAATATTTCCAGTAGCATTAATATTTTTTTTTTTTAAAATTTTTTTTGATTTTTTAAAGGTTCTTCTATCTGGATCGAAAGATGAAAAAAAAACTTTTTTAACACCTTTTTTAATTATCAAATTAGTGCAGGGAGGGGATTTTCCAAAATGATTACAAGGCTCTAATGTTGAATATAATATTGAACCCTTAAAATTTTCTTTTCCTTTAAGAGCCACCTGCTCTGCATGTGGCCTACCATTAAAACTTGTGTGGGCTAAACGAAAAACAATACCATTTTTTACAATTACAACACCCACGGAAGGGTTTTCGCCAGTATTACCCTGAATCTTCCTAGCCTGATTAAATGCTAGGTTCATAAAATAGTTATGATTATCTTTATTTTCTCTTGTAGACATCTAATTTGTCCACAAATTGTACAAAGTCTCTTTCTTCTCTAAAGTTTCTATATACAGATGCAAACCTAACATAAGCAACAGGATCTAAATCTTTAAGTCCATCCATAACCATTTTTCCAATTACACTTGACGAAATTTCACTTTGGCCCATCTCTTCTAAACTTCTTGCAATATTTGATATAAATTTTTCAACAGTATCTGTATCAATTGGTCTTTTTTTCAATGCGATATAGACTGATTTTGAAAGTTTTTCTCTGTCAAAAATTGATTTTCTTCCGTTCTTCTTGATTATTGTTAATTCTCTAAATTGAACTCTTTCAAAAGTAGTAAATCGTTCACCACATTTACAACTTCTTCTTCTTCTTATAACAAGTCCATCTTCTGAAGGCCTTGAATCAACCACAGAAGTGTCGCCTGTTTTACAAAAAGGACAAAGCATTTTTACCTACCTAATTTCTTATAAATTGGAAATGATGAACATAAAATAATTACTTCTTTTTTAACTTCGTTTTCAATTTTACTATTATCATTTGGATTTTTTGTTAATCCATTAATAACTTTTGTTATTAATTCACCAACTTTTTTAAATTCATTCAAACCAAACCCTCTTGTGGTTGCGGCTTGAGTACCTAATCTTATACCAGATGTAATCGTTGGTTTTTCTTTATCAAAAGGTATTCCATTTTTATTACAAGTAATATTTGCCCTACATAAACTTTGTTCTGCATCTTTTCCTGTTACCTTAAATGGTCTTAAATCAACCAACATTAAATGAGTGTCTGTTCCTCCAGAAAATATTTTAAAACCATTATTTTTAAGAGTTTCTGATAAAATTTTAGCATTATCTAAAACTGATTTTATATAAATTTTAAAATCATCACGAAGAGCTTCTTGAAAACAAGCTGCTTTTGCTGCAATTATATGCATGAGCGGACCTCCTTGATATCCAGGAAAAACAGCAGAATTTATTTTTTTAATTAGTTCATCATTATTTGTTAAAATAATCCCCCCTCTTCCTCCTCTTAAAACTTTATGAGTTGTTGAAGTAACAACATCTGCGTATTTAATTGGATTTGGATATCCTTTGCCTGCAACCAAACCAGAAAAATGAGCCATGTCTACCATTAGATAGGCGTTAACTTTATCACACACTTCTCTAAATTTTTTAAAATCTATAATTCTTGAATAAGCGCTTCCTCCAGCAATAATTAATTTAGGTTTATTTTGAATAGACAACTTTTCCATTTCATCGTAATTAATTAATCCAGTTTTTTCATCAACATCATAATGTAAAGCGTTTAACCATTTTCCAGATAAGGATACTTTTGCACCATGAGTTAAATGTCCTCCAGAATTTAGACTCATACCTAATATTGTGTCTCCGGGTTTTAATAAAGCTAAATATACCGCACCATTAGCTTGGGCACCGGAGTGTGGCTGAACATTTGCGTATTTACAATCAAATAATTTTTTTGCTCTTTCAATTGCAAGTTTTTCTGCAATATCTACATAATCACATCCAGCGTAATATCTTTTTTCTGGATAACCTTCTGCATACTTGTTTGTTAAAATAGAACCTTGTGCATCCAAAACAGCTTTTGAAACAATATTTTCAGAAGCTATCAATTCTATATGTTGTTGCTGTCTTTCTAATTCTAGTTTTATTGACTCATAAAGTTCAGGATCAGTTTTAGATAAACTATTTTCAAAAAAATCATGATAGTTGCCAGACAAGTATGTTTTTTCTTTTGACATTTTAGATTTATATTTTTTTAATTCTTTTTCTATGCCTTCCGCCTTCAAATTTTGTGGTCAAAAAAATATTCACACATTTTATTGCAGTATTTCTATTTATCAACCTAGAGCCAAGTGTAATAACATTCGCATTATTATGCAATCTAGATAATTTAGCTGATTTTAGGTCATAACATAGGGCTGCTCTTATTTTTCTATGTTTATTTGCAGTTATAGACATTCCTGTGCCAGAACCACAAACGAGGATCCCTGCTGCAAAATTATTATGTTTAATAAGTTTTTTTGATAGTTTGTGAGCGTAATCTGGATAGTCAACTTTTGTCTTTTTAAATGGTCCTAAATCTTCAATTAATTTATTTTTTTTAATTAGATATTTTTTTATAAATTCTTTAAGTTTGTACCCTGCGTGATCTGATGCAATTAAAATTTTTTTCAAGACTTAATTTTTAAATTTATAATCTAAAACACATGCGACAAGATGAATTCTGTCCTCTTCACCACCATTAAAAGCATTATGATATTTTGTATTATTTGTAATCCAAGCACATCCATCTGCTGGCAAATGTTTTGCAATTTCTTCAACTACCATTATAGAGCCGGGGTTAGTTATAATTGGGATATGAAGTCTTGGTTCAGGATCACGATGCCAGCTCAAAGTAGATCTTGGTTCTTTTAGTAAAATTCTTACTCTACCTAATTTAAATTTTTTAGACAAAGTATCATAAACTTCTTTAAAATATGTATCTTCAAAATCTTTTACAAATTCTGTATATGCGGATTCATTAATTTTTTTAGCTCTGATAACTTCTTTTCCAGTGCTGCCTGGCTTCGTCCAGTAAATACCTTTAACATTTTCTCCTTTAATTGAATCTGGATCTCCAGGAATTTGGTTTAAAGATATTCCAGCGATGAATTTAGTGCCCACAGCATCATCATACGATTTTTTTGAAAGAACTTGTTTTAAAGCAGTTCTTAATTTATTAATATCAAACTTTAAATCTGGAACTTTATGAAAATTACTAATCATTCTAATTTATTTATATTACTATATATAGTTAGTTTTTTTAAGATATTAGTATATATAACTTTTGTCGCATTGATACATGTGAAATATAATAGGATTCTAATTAAAATGAGAATGGTTCTCAACAACTAAAATGAAACTAATAGGAACATATCCCTCTACACGACTCAGAAGAAACAGAAAAACTGAATGGTCTAGAAGATTAGTAAGTGAAAACACTCTTTCAGTAAATGATTTTATTTGGCCCATCTTTTTAACTGAGGGAAAAAATAAAAAAGAAAAAATCAAAACTATGCCTGAGGTTTATCGTTATTCTATAAATCGATTGGGAAAAATAGTTGAAAAAGCAATTAAATTGAAAATACCAGTTTTGGCTTTATTTCCCCATACGTCAAGTAGGAAAAAAAATCAGTTTGGAACAGAAGCATTAAATGAAGATAATTTAGTTTGCCAAGCTTTAAAGTTTATTAAAAAAAATTTTAAAAATGAAATAGGATTAATGTCAGATGTTGCGTTAGATCCTTATACCTCACATGGTCATGATGGACTTCTTTATAATAATTATGTTAACAATGATCAAACTGTTGAAGTTTTAGTAGAACAATCT
>CACKTW010000039.1 GCA_902603215.1 uncultured Pelagibacteraceae bacterium | reverse complement strand
AATAATAAAAATTTACAGTATCAAGGTGTAACTTCTGGTGGCAAAGATTTTAAAACAAAAAAAACAATTGATATTACAATTACTCCTAATCAGCTCGAAAATCCAAAGTTTAAAGTTTTAAAAAGCTATTTTGATGAACTACATAAATGCTATCTAGATTATCAAAACCAATGGCCTTTTTTAAAATCTTTCCTTAAAAGTGTTGATATACCATCTTTTAATATTCAAAAATATTCCTCTGGAGATCATTTTGCAAAAGTACACACTGAAAGACAATCTTTGAACACTCTCCATAGATTATTTGCTTTTATGACTTATCTTAATGATGTGGATATTAAAGATGGAGGACAAACTAATTTTACACATTATAAGATAAAAATTAAACCTCAAATTGGAAAAACACTAATTTGGCCAGCTGAATGGACTCATGCTCATGCGGGAGAAATACTAAAAAAAGAAAATAAATATATAGTTACAGGTTGGTTAAATTTTCCAATTTCAGAAACTTAATAATTAAAATATGAATTTGTCAGATAAAATTAAACTACTTGAAAAAGAATATAATAATGGAAACATGGTCAAAGCAGAGGTTATGGTGAAAGAACTTATAAGCGAAGACTCAACGCTTCCCCATTTGCATAACTCTTATGGAATGATACTAGACAAGCTCGAAAAAATAGATGATGCAATAGCATCATATAAAAAAGCAATCAAATTAAATCCTGCTTACTTTGAAGTATATTTTAATATGGGACAATTGTTTATGAGAAATAGAATGGCAGAAAAAGCGATACCAAACTATAAAAAAACCTTAGAACTTAAACCAGATTTTGTTGAAGGCTATATAGCTTTAGGAAATGCATTAAAGTATCTTAAAAAATTTAAAGAAGCTATTTTTAACTTTAGAAAAGTTGTTGAATTAAAACCAGATTTTCCAGGCGGACATATTGTTTTGGGTGCTGCTTTACAAGAAAATAGCCAGTTGAATGAAGCAATACCTCATCTAAAAAAATTTGGAGTGGCGTCTAAAGCTAGAGCATTGGAATGTTTATATTCTATTAAAGATATTTCTGGTTATAATAAATTTTTATTGGAACTTTCAAAAAGCCAACCTCTCAATCTGAGAGCTGCAACGATTTCTGCTTATGCATCTCATCAATTAGATATTGAAAATATATATCCATTTTGTAAAAACCCGCTTGATTATATATCAATAACAAATATTGAATCAGATTTGAAACCTTTAAGCTTTGACGATTTTTATAAAGAAGTGTTGAGTTTTGATGAGTTTTGGGAAAAATCCGGTAAGGTCACTAACAAAGCTTATAAAACTCATGGAAATATATTTGACAACAAAACAAAATGTATTTTAAAACTAAAAGAAATTATTTTAGATCAAATTGAAAAATACAAACAAAAATTTTCTAAAAACAAAGATTATATAATAACATACTGGCCAAAATCTTTTCACTTATATGGATGGCATGTAAGATATTTAAAATTAGGAAAGCAAAATGATCATATTCATCCTGATGGATGGATAAGTGGAGGTTTTTATATTAAAATTCCAAAAAAGAAAAAAAATAATGAAGGCGCAATAAGATTTGATCTTCATGGGTTTAATTATCCGGTTTTGAATAAAAATAAAAAAATACCTCATGTAGAATATGTCCCCAAAGAAGGTGATTTTTGTTTGTTTCCATCATCATTATTTCATAGAACAATACCCTGTGCTTCGGATGAAGAAAGACATATGATAGCATTTGATATAAGGCCAAAAAATTAAAATGAAATTTAAGAAACTTACTTGTCATTGTGGTGGTGTAGAGGCTGAAGTCAAAATACCAGAAAGTGGATTTGAAAAACTAATGCGATGCAATTGCTCTCTATGCAAAAGGAAAGGTTACATCATAGGTGTGATTGGACCAGATGATTTCAAACTTATTAAAGGGGAAAATCTTTTAACGCTTTATCAATACCACACAAAAACTGCCAAACATTATTTTTGCTCGGTTTGTGGTATCAATACACACAACAGACCAAGAAGTAATCCAAAAATATATGGAATTAATGTTGCTTGCGTAGAAGGTATAAAACCTTATGAATTAAAAAATGTTGCAATAAATGATGGCGAAAACCATCCTCTTGATAAAAAATAAACAGTTATTTGTTGACCATTAAATAAAATTTTGTTACCTTAGTGCTTAAGCGCTAATTTAAGTCTAATTGCAGGCGCTATAGAAATCCTGCTAAAACGATCTTTGTAAACCACCGTTCTAGCAGGTGGTTTTTTTTTTGGGAATCTATTTCAATCAAAAACCGGGTATTTAACCAAATTGTGCGCCTGACATTTGTCAAAGCACTAAAAAGGAGAAGAAAAATGAAAAACGATAAGGAGTTAAGTAAAAATAAAAAAAGAGGTTTAATTGAAAGATTAAATTCGGGGCCTGTGATTTGCGCAGAGGGTTTTCTTTTTGAAATAGAAAGAAGAGGATATATGGCCTCTGGAGAATTTGTTCCAATGGTTTCTCTAGAACATCCAGAAGCTTTGGAAAATCTTCATAGGGATTTCCAACATGCTGGGTCAGATATAGTTCAAGCATTTACTTATAATGGTCATCGTGAGAAAATGAAAGTTGTTGGCAAAGAAGAGTTATTAGAACCTCTTAATAGATCGGCATTGAAGATAGCAAAAAAAGTCGCAACCACTCCAATTGGAAATGAGCCTAATCTAATGGCTGGAAATATTTCGAATTCAAATATTTGGGACGCCAAAGATTCAAAGACACATTTGGAAGTTGAAAAAATGTTTTCAGAGATGGTTGGTTGGGCGGTTGACGAAGGGGCAGATATGTTAATCGGTGAAACTTTTTATTATGCCGAGGAAGCTTACACAGCTTTAAAAGTTATGAAAAAAACTGGTCTTCCATCTGTTATCACAATTGCACCTATGGGTGAAAATATCATGAGAGATGGTGTTTCAATTGTAGATACCTGCAAGGAACTGGAACAACGTGGAGGAAACGTGGTAGGAATGAATTGTTTTAGAGGCCCAGCTACAATGATGCCTTATATAAAAGAAGTTAGAAAAATTTTAAAGTGTCATGTTGCGGCTTTACCTATTAATTTCAGGACAACCAAAGATCATCCTACTTTTTTTAATTTACCAGACAATAACGGATGCACTTGTCCTGCACCTCACAAGACACCATTTCCTACAGCTCTAGACCCAATGCAATGTAGTAGATATGAAATTGGTAAATTTGCAAAGGAAGCTTATGATCTTGGTATAAATTATCTTGGAGTGTGTTGTGGAGCAAATCCAATGTTAATTAGGCAAGTAGCTGAAGCAGTTGGAATTACAGTGCCTGCTAGCAAATATAAAGAAGATATGTCTTCTCATTTTTTATTTGGAACGCATAAAAGAATTCCAAAACATCAAAAAGACTATGTAGATAAAGCTTAGTTTATCTGTAATAGAAATTATATTTTCTGATTTGCGTCAAAAAGATTAAGGTTTTGATTTAAGTCAATCTTTATTTATAATAAATTTTGGAGAAAAAAATGCCAGAAGATAAAATAATTTCACATGCTAAAGTCGGGATTATCGGCGGTGGAATTATGGGTGTTAGCTTGCTATATCACTTGGCTAAAGAAGGTTGGAAAGATTTAGTTTTGCTCGAAAAGGGAGAACTAACTTCTGGCTCCACTTGGCATGCAGCTGGTCAATGTCCTCAAATGATGGGAAGTTATAATTTAGCTAAAATTCATCGAGAATCTAACAATCTTTATAAAAAACTTGAAAAAGAAACAGAACAGCCAACGGGATTTCATGAATGTGGAAGTTTAAGAATCGCGTACAAAAAAGAAGATTTAGATTGGTTTAAATATGTAAAAGGAATTTTGGATAATATTGGAGCTCCCTCAGAAATTATTTCAACAAATGAAATTAGAAAAGTTCACCCCTTTATTAAATTAGATGGAGTACTTGGTGCATTTCATACACCAGACGATGGACATACTGATCCAACCAGCACAACAAATGCGATGGCTAAAGGTGCAAGAAGTTATGGAGCCAAAATATATAGGAAAAATAGAGTAACAGATATTAAACTACTTTCTTCAGGAGAATGGAAATTAATTACTGAAAAAGGAGATATTGTTTGTGAACATGTTGTTAATGCCGCTGGAAGTTATGGTCCGG
>CACKTW010000038.1 GCA_902603215.1 uncultured Pelagibacteraceae bacterium | reverse complement strand
TTTTCAGCTACTTCCGTTGCCTTGAATTCTTCTTCTTCACTTTCTGGTAAAAGTAACTTTGATTTTAAATAAGCCAACCATGTTGCCATTAGTAAATATTCAGATGCCAAATCTAAGTTTAATTCTTCAGAATTTTTTATGAATTCTAAAAATTGATCTGCTAGATGAGTAATTGAAATTTCTGTAAGATTCACTTTTTGAGATTTTGCTAAATCCAAAAGAACATCTAGTGGACCATTATAATTTGAAATGTTAATTTTAAAATTATTCATTTTTACTTGATTGTAACATTTTATATTAAAAATTTGTAAAATTGTGATGTTTTTTTAATAATAAATTTGTTTAGTTTAGGAACGTTATTTGCCACAATTTTCATCTCTTTCATATTTGCGTTGCAATGCAAAATTAAATTACAACCTGCATTTAAAGATTTTAAAACATTTTCCTTTAACCCATATCTTAAAGATTTCATAGATATATCATCTGAGATAATAATATTTTTAAATTTAACTTTTTCTCTTATAATTTTTTTAATTATTAATTTTGATTGAGTGGCAACATATTTTTTATCAATAGAAGAATAAATAATATGCGAAGTCATTGCAAAAAAAGTTTTTTTATTTTTGAATGGAAAGAAATCTATATTATGTAAATCTTTTTTACTATTTTTAACGTAAGGTGTATAAAAATGACTATCCTTTTTTGCTGCGCCATGTCCGGGAATATGTTTTATGACAGTTCCAATTTTATTTTTAGAATAAAATTTAATACAATAATTTCCGATTATAGAAACTATTTTTTTATTTTTTGAAAATGAACGATTACCAATAACATGATGGCTTTTTTTTCTTACAATATCTAATACCGGTACTGTATTGATGTTTATTCCAACCTCTTTAAGAATAGAACTGGTTGTATCAATGTATTTTTTATAAATTTCAAAAAATTTTTTTTATTTTCAAGATAAAGTCTTCCAAAAGATTTTGCTGTGAAAGTTTTAAAATCAATAATTTTGCTTAATCTTGATACTTTTCCACCTTCTTCGTCTATTAAAATAGGATAGCTTTTATCTTTAAAGCAGTACTTTATGTTTGTTATTAAGTCTTTTAATTGTTTTGTATTTTCAATATTTCTAGAAAAAATAATTACGCCCCAAGGCTTATATTTTTTTAAAAATATTTTTTCATTATTTTTTAAAATTTTACTTTTTATTCCTACTATAAAAGCTTTTCTATTTTTCATTTTTCAAACAATTCAAAAAATTTTCTTTTTTTTTGTTTATCAAATTTTTGATTATCTACCGACTCATAATTTATTATATCTTTTGTATCATTTTTTATGAGTGGTAATAAATCTAAATCTTCAAGAGTTTGTTCTTCGTGTATGCTTATTATTATGATATTTTTTTTTATATTATTTTTTGAAAAATAAAAATTAATAGAAATGAAAAAAAAAACTAAAATAATTAAAACTTTAATTATTTTTATTAATTCATTTAACATCACATTTTTGTTGGTGCTTCGACTCCAACTAAACTTAATCCTGATTTTATTATAAAAGATATTAGTTTAAGTAAATTCATTTTTTTAGCGCTGCCTGGTTTGTCTTCAATAATAAACCGATATGCCTTGTCTTCTTTACCTAGATTCCAATAAGAGTGAAATAAAGTAGATAGTTCATACAAATATATTGGTATCCTGTGTGGTTCCAATTTATTTTGAGAAATAGCTAAACATTTTGGCCATTCTGAAATTTTTTTTATAATTTCACGCTCATATTTGTCTAATTTAAAAACTTTGTCTTTAATTTTAATTTCAGAATCTATTTTAATATTTAAGTTTCTAAAAACTGAACATATTCTTGCATGGCAATATTGGACATAATAAAGAGGATTTTCTTTAGATTTTTCTTTCACTTTTTCAAAATCAAATTCTAGTTCTACGTCACTATTTCTGCTTAACATTATAAAGCGAGCTGCATCTTTTCCTACTTCATTAATCAAATCCTCAACAGTAATATAATCTCCTTTTCTTTTTGACATCTTAAAAGGTTTTCCATTTTTAATTAATTTTACTAATCGACTTACTTTGCAAGTAAGTTTTTTTTTTCTATCAGAAAGCGCACTAACGCCTGCTGTTATTCTATTTATATAGCCAGCATGATCTGCTCCGAGTATATTAATTAACTCATCAAAGCCTCTTTCAATTTTAAAGTCATGGTAAGCTAAGTCGCTTGAAAAATATGTCCAAGTTAAATCACTTTTTTTAATTGCCCTATCTTTGTCATCATTAAATAACGTCGATTTGAAAAGCAGTTGTTCTCTTAACTCGTGGGTATTATTTTTTTTTGATTCAGGTGCCTCTATTTTTCCTGAGTAAATAAAATTTTTCTTTTTTAATTTTTCAATAGTTTTTTCAACTTTTTCTTCATTAACAAGTTTAGATTCGTAAGTAAATAAATCATGCTCTACACCCAATAATTTTAAATTTTTTTTTATTAAAGCAATAGATTCCTCTATTGAACTTTTTTTGAGATTTTCAAAAATATTTTCTAAATTTTGAAAATTTTTTATTTTTTTTTTGTCAATAATATTTTTTGCTATATCAGCAACATATTTTCCTGGGTATAAATCTTTTTCATTTTCTGGAAAATTTTCATTATTTAATATTTCTTTGATTCTAAAAAAAACTGATTTCGTAAAATTATCCACTTGATTCCCATAATCATTAACGTAATATTCTCTAACTACTTCATTGCCATTAAATTTTAAGATATTGGATATGGTATCACCTAAAACTGCTCCTCTACAATGACCAACATGTAAGGGGCCAGTTGGATTGGCTGAAACAAATTCAACATTGTATTTTTTCTTTTTATCTATTTTTGATCCAAATTTTTCTTTTTCTTTTATTGCTGTAAATAAAAAATTTTCCCAAAAAGATTCTTTAAATTTAAAATTTAAAAAACCTGGTTTTGTAATGAAAATTTCTTCAAATTCTTCGAAATCTTCTTGAAATTTTTTTAGTAAAAAATTAGCAAGATTTAAAGATTCTTTATTATTTATTTTCGATAAAATTAGTGGAGCATTGCATGATATATCTGCTTGCAATTTTTTTGGTGGCAACTCAACTATTAATCCATTTAAATTTTCTGGAAGATTTATGTCTCCATTATTAGCAATGGTGTTAAGGGAAGCAATAAATTTATCTAGATAAGTTAGAAATATATTCATTTCAATGAACTATATAAATTTATTGCATATCTATCTGTCATACCAGCAATAAAATCTGAGATGGATCTATTTCTTCCATTACTTTTAAGATTTTCTTTTTTAATAAATTTTTTTGGATTGTTGTTCATTTTTTTAAAAAGTTTTTTTATAATTTTTTTTCCAAAGTCATTCATTTTCATAACTTTTGTATCATTGTACATTTTATTACCTAAAAATTCTTTAATTTGAAAATCATTTTTTCTCATATTTTCTGAAAAATTTACTATCTGCTCGCTTGTTTTATAAATATCTTGTTTTTTTTTAATTTTAAATTCGATTAAATTTCTTCGTGTATTAGTTGTTAAATCATTTACCATTGCATTTATCGAATCTCTAATTATTTGATAGATTACAATTTCTTTTCCATATTTTTTAATTTTATTTTTATGTTTTTTTAATAATTCTTTAAAAAAATTTATTTCGGAAAGATCTTCGATTGTAAAAAGGCCAGCTCTGATTCCGTCCTGAATATCATGATTGTTGTAAGCTATATCATCTGAAATTCCTGCTACTTGGGCTTCTAAAGAAGGAGAATTATAAAATTTTATTTTTTTTTTTAAAATATCAAACTGTAACATTTTTTTTATTTTAGAAAGATCATGTATGCTCCCACTATGTTTTAATAAACCGTCTAAAGTTTCAAAAGTTAAATTTAAGCCTTTAAAATTATAATATTTTTCTTCTATCAAAGTTACAATTCTTACTGTTTGCAAATTATGATCAAAGCCACCATATTTTTCCATACATTCGTTTAAAGACTCTTCTCCCGAATGACCAAATGGGGTGTGACCCAAATCATGTGCGAGACTTAAAGTTTCAGATAAATCTTCATTAAGCATTAAAGTTCTAGCTATTGTTCTCGCAATTTGAGACACTTCCATTGAATGCGTAAGTCTTGTTCTAAAATGATCTTCTTTGGTATTAGCAAAAACTTGGGTCTTATGTTTTAACCTTCTAAAAGATGCAGAATGTATAATTCTATCTCTGTCCCTTTGAAATGGGCTTCTTACTGAACTTTTTTTTTCACTAAAAATTCTTCCTTGACTAACAAAAATAGACAATTTATTTAATTTTATTAAATTATTTTGCATTATTTTAAATTAATATTATATTATATAGATCAAGCTT
>CACKTW010000037.1 GCA_902603215.1 uncultured Pelagibacteraceae bacterium | reverse complement strand
AGCCTGGGTTAAAAGAAACAGCATTCTATGATCCAATAAACTTTTCTTTTCCAGCTGGATCACATATTTGTGAAGTTGAAGTGGATTCAAGCACTGGAGAAACTAAAGTTGTTTCTTACACTGCAGTTGATGATTTTGGAACAGTAATTAACCCAAATATTGTTGAAGGACAAGTGCACGGAGGAGTGGTCCAAGGAATGGGGCAAGCTTTATATGAAAATGCTTACTATGATGAATCAGGCCAGTTAGTTACAGCTTCTTATATGGACTACACAATGCCTAGAGCTGATAATTTTCCAGAATTTAAAATTGATTATACATGTACTCCAGCAACATCTAATCCTTTAGGAGCAAAAGGATGTGGCGAAGCAGGAGCTATTGCTGCACCACCAGCAGTAATGAATGCTGTTGTTGATGCAATCGGGACAGAAGTTTCAATGCCAGCAACTTCAGAAAAAGTGTGTGATGCTATTCAAGGTAAACAGTCTAACTCAAAGGCTGCATAAATTATGAAAAATTTTAATTATCATTCAGTTAAAAACGTAAAAGAAGCAAAAAAGCTTTCATCAAATAAATCTGCTTACCTAGCAGGTGGAATGACAACACTTCCATCTATGAAGTTAAGATTAGCTTCCTATTCAGATATTATTGATATTAAAAACATTAAAGAACTTTCAGGAATGAAAATTTCAGGAAAATCATTAAAGATTGGTGCAACAACGAAACACGCAGATGTTGCTTCATCTAAAGAAGTAAAAAAAGCAATTAAATCACTATCAGATTTGGCAGATGGGATTGGAGATCCTCAAGTTAGAAACCGTGGAACAATAGGAGGATCAATAGCAAATAATGATCCGGCAGCTGATTATCCTTCTGCATGTGTAGCATTAAAGGCGACTATTCATACTGATAAAAGAAAAATACCAGCGGAGAAATTCTTTAAAGGTATGTTTGAAACAGATTTAAAAAAAGGTGAGCTTATTCAAACTGTAGAATTTCAAATTCCAGAAAAATCTTGTTATATGAAGTTTCCAAATCCAGCCTCAAGATATGCAGTGGTTGGCGTTTATGTTGCAAAATTTAAACAAGAAGTCATTGTAGCAGTAACAGGTGCTCAATCAGTTGTTTACAGATCTAAAGAGTTAGAAAAAGCTTTGAACTCAAATTTTTCCGAATCTTCTATTAACAATGTTAGAATTAAATCATCTGGTTTAAACTCAGATATACACGCATCATCTGAATATAGAGCTCGCTTGATTACTGTTTTAGCTAAAAAAGCAGTTGCTAACAGCTAAAACTTTTACAAAAGTTTTTTTAGTTCTCGAATAACAATACCTTGCTCTTCATCTGTTAGAGTTGGATACATTGGAAGTGAGAATATTTTTTTTGCTTGATCTTCAGTGTTTTTTAAATAATTACAATTAGGTTCAACGTAATGTTTGTACGCATCCATTATATGAATTGGCCAAGGATAACTTATGTTTAAATGAATATCTTTTTTTGCTAGCTCAGAGATAATATTATCTCTTTCCTTATGTGCAACCACATATATGTAATAAGCATGTTTATTATTTGGAGCTTCAACTGGTAATTCAATTTTTGAATCTTTTAATTCTTTATTATATCTATCTGCTATCATTCTTCTTCTTTCAATCCAGTTATCTAAATGCTCTAATTTTTTAAGTAATATTGCTGCATGAACTTCATCTAATCGCGAGTTTGTTCCATGTTCAACTGCATAATATTTTCCATTCCAGTGACCTGAGGACATTTTTTTCTTTTCCATACCAAGAAATCTAATACGATGCATTTTTTCATAAAGTTCCTTATTATTTGTTGTTATAAATCCACCATCTCCATAGGCTCCAAAAATTTTTGTAGGATAAAATGAAAAACAACCAACATCACCAATTGAACCAACTTTTTTATTAAAATATGTTGCTCCATGAGCTTGCGCACAGTCTTCAATTACTTTTAAATTATATTTTTTTGCTAGTGACATAATTTTATTCATTTCACAAGACTGACCAAAAAGATGAACAGGCATTATAGCTTTTGTTTTTTTTGAGATTGCTTTTTCAATTTTTGAAACATCTATCAAGGAGTATTTGTCAATATCAACAAATTTAGGACTAGCTCCAGAATTAACAATAGCAGTAATAGTTGGTACAGCAGTGTTTGAAACTGTGATTACTTCATCTCCATGACCAATTTTTAACCCTCTCAACGCAATATAAAGAGCGTCAGTACAATTACCAACTCCAATTCCATAATTCGCACCTATGTATTTAGAAAACTTTTCTTCAAATTCTTCTAATTTAGGACCAAAAATAAGAATGCCTTTTTTAAAAACTTCATCAACAGCCTTGAGAATATCATCTCTCAAAATCTCGTATTCCTTTAAGTAATCCCAAACTTTTATCATAAAATTTTTTCTATATTAAAACATGTAAACAATATTCTTGCTTCAATATTAAATATACCTTTTTTTACAAAATGTAAAATTTGATTATGTGACATCCAAATATAACCGGGATCCAATTTGATTTTTTCTTTTTCACTGATTTGAACCACTATATTTTTACTTCGCGAGTGAAAAAAACGACCCCCTTCATCTGATTGAATTTTGTTATATATAATTTTAGAATTTGTAGTGTTTGTAAAATATTTTTTAATATGATCTTTCATTAAACTAGGATAATTTTTATTTTTTAAACAATTTTTCATATCAGAAGTTCTAACTGTACAGGAAAGTCCGGAATTTTTTAATCCAGGCTTTAAAGAAAATCTAACTAAATAATGATAAGTTGAATTAACTTTTTTAACAATAAAACCTGATAAACCTATGTTTTTTTCTCTAATCATTGGTTGATCCCACATAGAAACTTCTCTCGAGTCTGCTCTTACCGTTACTCCAACAATTGAAAAATATTTATCATTTTTGTGACAAAAATTTCCTTTGTTAAATTTCCAGTTTTTTAATTTAGATAGAGGTAGAATTTTTCTTTTAACAAAATATTTTTTATCTAATTTTTTAAACCATTTTTTTATTTCAATAAGCGAATATTTTGGAAGATCTAAAATATTTTTTTCAATTGCGCACGAAAATACAGATATACAGTCCATATTTAATAGGTTGTTTTTATTTATTAGTTTTTTTAATTCATATTTTGTTAGCCAAATATAATTATTTCCTATTTTTAAATTTTTATCAGTGTCAACAATCATATTTTTATTAAATTTGAAAAGATATCTTTCACCTTGTTCTGATTGAAGAAGACTAATTGAGATATTTCTTTTTTTTGCATTTTTAAAAAAATTAAGATATTTAACTTTTTTTCCACTATGGACACGATTCATATTGCTTTTTGTAGCTTGAACCGTAGGTGAAAATTGGACTGTATTTATATTTCCAGGTTCAATTTTAGCTTGAATTAAATATTCAAATTTATTTTTATATTTTCTTCTTAATATTCCTAAAATACCTATTTCATTTTGGTTAACTAAAGGCTGTTCCCAAGTAGAATTTTTAAAATAATTTGATTTAATTTTTACACCAATAATTTTAAAAAATTTTCCACTTTGATGATGAATATTATTTTTTGATATTTTCCATTTTTTTAAATTAGACAATTTTTTTTTCTTTACCAAGAAAAAATTTTTTTTTTTAATTGATGATAACCAATTGCTGATATTGTTTATTTTTTTCATATTAAACTAAATTATTTTAACAGTAGGTACATGAACAATAAATTTTCCACCTCTTTTTAAAAAAGCTTTTTCTTTTTTTTTTATTTCTTTTTTAAAATTCCAAGCTCCTAAAAAAGCATAATCTACAGTATTATTAAATCCTTTTTCAGGAGATATTATAGGAATATGTTTTCCGGGTGTAAATTTTCCTTGTTTATTTAAAGTTGTATCAACAACATAATCAATAAAGTTTTTTCCTATATTGCAATAATTAAAAATCGTTGCAGATTTATAGGTTGCACCATAGCTGATTATTTTTTTATTTTTTTTCTTTAAACTGGTTAAAAGACTAACCAGCTTTCTTTTTGATTTTTTGACTCTATTTGAAAAATTTTTAAAAGTTTTTAGCTTGTTAAGACCCAGTTTAATTTCGTTATATTTAATGTGTTTAAATTTTTTTGTTTCTTTAAATTTTGAATTTTTTTTACAAACATAAAACCTTATAGAACCACCATGATTATCTATAATTTCAGCATCAAAAATTCTTAATTTTGTATTAAGTAATATTTTTTTAATTGCTAAAAGAGAGAACAAATGAACATGCTCATCATAAAATTGATCATAGGAATTATTTTTAATTACTGATCCAATGTAAGGATCTTCAAAAACAAAGACTCCATTATCAGACAAAGCTAAAGAAACAGAATCAAATACTTCTTTTAAGTTAGGTATATGACAAATTGTATTAGCAGCAAAAATTAAATCAATTTCTCCATTTAATCTTTTAATCTTAGAAGCAAGTCGCCTGTTCCAAAACTCAGCATATGTTTTAATACCTTTC
>CACKTW010000036.1 GCA_902603215.1 uncultured Pelagibacteraceae bacterium | reverse complement strand
ATCTGTAATTTCGAAAACTATTGCTAGTGATATCGCTACTACATCTGAACTAGCTGGAAAAAGAAGACTAGCTCACCTTCTAGGCATGTATGGAACAATTTTATTTTGGATTGCTTCTGTAATAATGATTTTTTGTTATGTTACACCATCTTCAGATACTCCATCTGTATGGCCAATCATTTGGCATGTAGGCGCCATAATGACAGTTTTAGGAGGATCTTGGTTTTGGTTTTTTCTAAGAGTAGATGTTTATTCAGAAGCTCAACCTTGGTACAGAATTATCAAAGCAGATTTATTTGTGCTTGCTCTTGTTGCATCTTCTTTATTTGGTTTTATTTGGTCATATTTACAATCGTTAAGTCTGAACGATAGATGGGATGATAAAGTATTTTTGGTTCTATACATTTTATCTAACCTTGTATTATTTGGTGGCGTGTATTGGTCAAAATTTGCACATATGTTTTACAAACCTGGAGCAGCAATACAGAAAAATTTAGCAGAAGCTGATGGTTCAAGAGACAATTTGCCACCCGAATCTGATGCCCCAAAACAATTTGGATTGGGTATAACAAGAGAAGATCCAAAACATTATTAATATGATATCGAAAGGAAAAAAATAAAATTATGTCAACTTTTGTTTACATGACTCGTTGTGATGGCTGTGGTCATTGCGTTGATATTTGTCCATCAGATATCATGCATATAGATGAAACTATTAGACGTGCAAAAAATATTGAACCGAACTTTTGTTGGGAATGCTATGCATGTGTTAAAGCATGTCCAAATCATGCAATTGATGTTAGAGGTTATGCTGATTTTGCCCCAATGGGACATAGTGTAAGAGTTAGAAGAGAAGAAGAAAAAGGAACTATTTCTTGGAAAATCAAATTTAGAAATGGAACAGTAAAAGACTTTGTATCACCTATAACTACTAAACCATGGGGAAAATTTATACCCAAACTTACTGAATCTGAAAAACCAAAACAAGGAGAAATAAATTCTCAAATTCTTTATTCTGAACCAGAAGGTTTAAATACAAATAAAGAACTTCCCAAAGTTGAAAAAAGTGTATTTAAAAAAGGGGTTTACTACTAATGGCTAAAAAAACTATTTTTGAAGATTGTGATATTCTTGTTGTTGGAGGTGGTATGGCAGGAACTGGTGCTACTTTTGAAGCTAGACATTGGGGAAGAGATTTAAAAATTATTTGTGTAGAAAAAGCTAACATTGATCGAAGTGGAGCAGTGGCTCAAGGTTTATATGCTATTAACTGTTATATGGGAATGCAATGGAATGAAAATCAACCCGAAGACCATGTACGTTATGCCCGTAATGATTTGATGGGATTAGTTCGTGAAGACTTAGGTTATGATATGGCTAGACATGTTGACTCAACTGTGCACATGTTTGATGAATGGGGTTTACCAATGATGAAAAATCCAAAAACAGGCCGTTATCAAAGAGAAGGCAAATGGCAAATAATGATTCATGGAGAAAGTTATAAACCAATAGTTGCTGAAGCAGCAAAAAAATCAGCAGATAAAATTTACAATAGAATTATGATTACCCATCTTCTTATGGATGAAGAAAAAGAAAATAGAGTAGGTGGAGCAGTAGGATTTAATATGCGTACTGGCGATTACTACGTTTTTAAAGCAAAGACTGTTATTGTTGCAGCTGGTGGTGCTTCACATATTTTCAAACCAAGAGCTGTTGGTGAAGGTATGGGAAGAACTTGGTATGCACCATGGAGCAATGGTTCTGCTTATGCATTACCAATTGCCGTTGGAGCAAAAATGACTCAAATGGAAAATCGTATTGTTCTATGTAGATTTAAGGATGGTTATGGACCAGTTGGCGCTTATTTTTTACATTTAAAAACCTATACGCAAAATGCAAATGGAGAAAATTACGAGAAAAAATGGTACGAACAAACTAAAAAACTTGTGGGCGAATATATTGATCATCATCCAGTACCAACATGTTTACGTAACCATGCTTTTGTCCAAGAAGTCATGGCTGGTGGTGGGCCAATTTATATGGTTACAAAAGAAGCATTCCAAGATCCACATTTAGAGACAGTCGGATGGGAAAACTTTCTTGGTATGACAGTTGGACAAGCTGTTGTTTGGGCATCTCAAAATATTGATCCAAAATATCAAAATCCAGAATTAACTACATCAGAACCGTATGTTATGGGTTCTCATGCTACGTGTTCAGGAGCTTGGGTAAGTGGGCCAGAAGATATTTCTCCATCTGAATATTTTTGGGGATATAATAGAATGATGACAGTACAAGGACTCTTTGGAGCAGGTGATACTGTTGGCGGAAGTGCTCATAAATTTTCATCTGGTTCTTTTACCGAAGGTCGTTTAGCAGCAAAAGCAGCTGTTAAATATATACAAGAGCAAAAAGCTGAAAATATTAAAGTTACTGATAAACAGTGTGAAGATTTTAAAAAAATTATATTCAAACCATTAGAAAATTATACAATTGGTAGAAATGAAATTACCGGTGGAACTGTTTCACCAAGCTATATTTCTCCAATTCAAGGTCTACAACGTCTTCAGAAGATTATGGACGAATATGTAGGAGGTATTTCTGTTAACTATATGACCAACGGAAATCTCCTTAAAAAAGGATTAGAATTATTAGATTGGCTACAAGAAGATTTAGAAAAAGTAGGTGCTGAAGATTATCATCAACTTATGCGTGCTTGGGAATTAAAACATCGTGCTCTTACTTCTCAGTGTGTAACAGAACATACTTTATTTCGTGAAGAAACACGTTGGCCAGGATACTATTATCGTGGTGATCATTTGAAACTGGACGATGAAAACTGGCATTGTTTGACTGTGTCTAGAAGAGATCCGAAGACTGGTAAATTTACAATGGAAAAAATGCCTGTTTATCATATAATTGGTGACGAAAAAAAAAAAGAAGCTTCTTAAGTCGAAATATCATAAATAATAATGAGTCTTCTAAAAAAAACAGACGACGAGATATTTAAAATCGCCGAACCTATATGGAAGAATCTTGTTAAATCATCCAATATTAAAGATTATGGTACTTTTACAAAAAATTTTTCATCACAAATGTTATACGGAGCAAATGAAGTTGAACTAGGTAAACAGTGGGCGAGCAATAACCTATTATCTAACTTATCTGAAACAGCAAAACCTTTTGGATGTTTAAGGCGTGGTCTTTACATTACTATACTTTATAAACAAACTAATAAGACTTTGCCTGGAGAATTCTTAGGGAGATTGGTTTTAGGAGAAGAAGATGGAGAAGTTAAAGTTTTTGGAGCAACAATCTTTTGATTTTCTATAGTTATTTATTGACAGAATTATATTTAAAGAATAATTATTAATTACGAAGTTATGGAAGTTTACCTCCCTATTGCAGAAGTCAATGTTGATGTTTTTTTAATATTTTTTCTTAGTTCAATTGTGGGTTTGTTGTCTGGACTTTTCGGAGTTGGCGGCGGTTTTCTTATGACTCCATTTTTAATATTTATGGGAATACCAGCTACTTATGCGGTTGCAAATGAAGCTAATAATATTTTAGCGGCTTCAGTTTCTGGATCATTAACTCATTGGTTTAAAAATACATTAGATTACAAAATGGGCTTTATGATTGTAATTGGAGGAGTAGCGGGAACAATTTTAGGAATACTAACCTTTAGCTATTTTAAAGAAATAGGCAAAATCGATTTGATCATATCTTTAGCTTATATGTATGTTTTGGCTATTATTGGTACTCTAATGTTAATAGAAGGAGTTGCTGAAATAGACAGGATAAGAAAAAAAATAATTTTAAAAAAGAAGTTGCATCATCATTATTGGATACATGGTTTACCTTTTAGAATGAGATTTCCAAAATCAAAATTATACGAAAGCATTTTTACCCCAATTTTATTGGGCTTAATTGTTGGGTTTGTTGCAGCTATAATGGGAGTAGGTGGAGCATTTTTACTAGTTCCTGCAATGATTTATATTATAGGAATGCCAACCAAGTTGGTCCCAGGAACTTCTTTGTTTGTAACGGTATTTATTACAGCAATTGTAACAGTTCTTCATGCGTTTAATTATCAATCTATAGATTTAGTTTTAGTAACAATTCTTATATTGGGTTCAATATTTGGAGTTCAGATTGGACAAAAAGTAGGACAATATTTAGATGGTTCGGAATTAAAAACATTGTTAGCTATGCTTTTATTACTTGTTGGTGTTGCAATGGCTTACAATACTTTCTTTAAAGAAGGTTCTACTATCTTCAATGGAAAACAATCGATAACAAAAGTTGAATTGAATGCTTTTTCGGAATTTATACTTGCTTTATCAGTTAACCAACCAATGCTTTATGGATTAATTTCCATTATTCTTGCAATTAGTTTGGGAGTGCTTGCGTCTTACATAAGAAAAAGAATAAGCGACCACAGAAAAAAAATGCTTGCTGCTGCTAATAAATAATTTTTTTAATTTAGTTTTTATGCACTTCTATAAAGCTTGGTCATTACAAATTCTTTATGACCCAAAGCTTCTGCACAGGTTAATCTACCGTTCGCAACTTTTATAGTTGCTTTTATTAATTCATCACCA
>CACKTW010000035.1 GCA_902603215.1 uncultured Pelagibacteraceae bacterium | reverse complement strand
TCTTAGGAACTAGTGCCGCAAGGCTTAAGAGTTCGAGTCTCTTCTTGCCCACCAAAAATTATGAAAGTAACAAAAGAATCCAAAAAAGGCTTAAAAACAAATCTTAAAGTTTTCATGAGCAAAAAAGAAGTTGATGAAAAAATTTCTATTCGGCTTGAAGAATTAACCAAAACAATTAATTTAAAAGGTTTCAGACCAGGAAAGGTTCCAGCTGATGTTTTAAAAAAACAGTATGGAAAAGCTATTTATGGTGAAGTTTTAGATAAAATTTTAAAAGAAAGTTCAGCGCAAGCTATTCAAGATAATAAAATTAGAGTCGCGGGCCAACCTAAGATTGATTTAAAAAGTTTTGGTGAAGATAAAGATTTAGAATACATCATCCAAATTGATGAATTGCCAGAGATTAAAGTTAAAGCAATAGAAGAATTAAAAATAACTAATTACGACATTAAAATTTCTAACCAAGAGACAGAGAAAAAAATTAAAGAGATCGCAAAGAATCAAAACAACTTTGTTGATAAAAAAGATAACGAAATTTCTCAAAATGGAGATTTAGTTATTTTTGATTATGAAGCTACAGTAGATGAAAAAAAATTTGAAGGAGGAAGCGGAAAAAATACTCAAGTGGTATTAGGTAAAGATTTGTTTATTAAAAATTTTGACAAACAATTGATCGGAGTAAAGAAGAATCAAGAAAAAATTGTTGAAGTTAATTTACCAGAAAATTTTCCAAATAAAGAATATTCAAATAAAAAAGCTAAATTTAATTGTAAAATCATTAATGTTAGAAAACCAACGGAAGTTAAAATTGATGATGAATTTGCAAAAAGTCTTGGCGCAAAAGATTTAAATGATCTCAAAACTGTTGTTGGCAAACAGACGAAAGATCAGTACAAAAATACATTAGACAGTATTACAAAAAGAGAAATACTCGATCAATTAGATAAATTCAAAGGGATTGATATACCAGAAAATCTTGTTGAACAGGAAGTTGCAATTCTTTCACAAGAAATGAAAGAAGAAGAAAAAATAAAAAATAAAAAAGAAAATGAAGAGCAAGCAAAAAAACGAATTAAAGTTGGTTTAATTTTAAATGAGTTTGGTGAACAAAATAATTTAAAAGTTAGTGATCAGGAAGTTCAAGCAGAAATTCAAAAACAAATAAAAATGATGCCGGGACAAGAAAAACAAGTTATGGAATATTTTCAAAAAAATCCTTCTGCAACTTCTCAGTTAAGAGGAAGCTTGTATGAAGATAAAATTATTTCACTTATTAAAGAAAAGGCAAAATCTACGAAAAAAATAATCACAACAGAAGAAGCTGAAAAAATAATTCTAGGTAAAGTGAAAGATTCAAAAAAAGAAGAATCTAAAACACAAAAAACATCTTCCAAAGAAAAAACAATCAAGAAAAAAGCCTCAAAAGTAAAAAAAGTTAGCAAAAAGTAACCACAAGCTGTATAACAGGTGTGATTCGCTTTATGATTGATAAAACTTTAGATGAACATATGAACAACTTAATTCCTATGGTTGTTGAACAATCCAATAGGGGTGAAAGAGCTTATGATATTTATTCAAGACTTTTAAAAGAAAGAATTATTTTTTTAGTTGGGGCAATCAATGACAATGTTGCTTCATTAGTTACCGCGCAGCTTTTATTTTTAGAATCAGAAAATCCAAAAAAAGAAATATTTTTTTATATTAATAGTCCAGGAGGCTTAGTAACCGCTGGATTGGGTGTTTACGATACGATGCAATATATAAAACCTCCCGTATCAACTCTTTGTATCGGACAAGCATCATCAATGGGCTCATTTCTTTTAGCAGCTGGAGAAAAAGGTAAAAGATTTTCTCTTCCAAATTCAAGAATCATGGTTCACCAACCTTCAGCAGGATTTCAAGGACAAGCTACCGATATAGAGATTCACGCAAATGAAATATTATCTTTAAAAAAAAGATTGAACGAAATTTATGCAAAACATACCGGAAGATCCGTTGACGAAATAAAAAAAGCTCTTGAAAGAGATAAATTTATGACTCCAGAGGATGCAAAATCTTTCGGATTAATAGATAAAGTTGTTAGCAAGAGAAGTTAACACTACATTTTGATTTGTTGACAACTCACGCTTGATTCTTCTCTATAAGTTATAATAAAGTGTGTCTATTGATTCGTTTTAAAAATTATGACTAATAAAAATAATAAAAATGTTCTTTACTGTTCTTTTTGTGGAAAAAGTCAACACGAAGTAAGAAAACTTATAGCTGGACCAACAGTTTTTATCTGTGATGAATGCGTTGAGCTATGTATGGATATAATTAAAGAAGAAAACAAAGATACTTTAGTTAAACATCAAGAAGGCGTTCCATCCCCTAAAGAAATTTGTGGAGTACTGGACGATTATGTTATTGGCCAAAAACATGCCAAAGAAGTTTTATCTGTTGCGGTTCATAATCATTACAAAAGATTAAGTTATGAAAACAAAGGTAATAAAGATGTAGAATTAGCTAAATCAAATATTTTATTAGTAGGACCAACAGGTTGTGGAAAAACTTTATTAGCACAAACATTAGCAAGAATTTTAGATGTTCCATTTACTATGGCAGATGCAACAACTTTAACCGAAGCAGGTTATGTTGGTGAAGATGTTGAAAATATTATTTTAAAATTATTACAAGCCGCGGATTATAATGTTGAAAAAACACAAAGGGGTATAGTTTATATTGATGAGGTTGATAAAATTAGTCGTAAATCTGAAAATCCATCAATTACAAGAGATGTTTCTGGAGAAGGAGTGCAACAAGCTCTATTAAAAATTATGGAAGGAACTATTGCAAGCGTACCTCCTCAAGGGGGAAGAAAACATCCTCAACAAGAATTTTTACAAGTTGATACTACTAATATATTATTTATTTGTGGTGGTGCCTTCGCTGGTCTCGATAAAATTATTTCACAAAGAAACAAAGGAACTTCAATTGGTTTTGGTGCGGATGTTAAAAGTCATGATGAAAAAAGAGTTGGAGAAGTTATACAAAGACTGGAACCTGAAGATTTGTTAAAATATGGACTTATTCCTGAATTCATAGGTCGTTTACCTATTGTTGCAACATTAGAAGATTTAGATGAAAAATCATTAGTTAAAATTTTAAACGAACCGAAAAATTCACTTGTTAAACAATATCAACAGCTTTTTAAATATGAAGGGGTCAAGTTAACTTTTAAAGATAATGCAGTTTCTGAAATAGCTAAAAAAGCAATAAAGAAAAAAACTGGAGCAAGAGGTTTGAGATCAATTTTAGAAGCAATCCTTTTAAAAACAATGTTTCATCTACCTTCACAAGAGAACGTTGAAGAAGTTATAATAGAACAAAGCACGGTCAAAGGACAAACAGAGCCTATAATTGTTCATTCTAAAGAGAAGAAATCAACAAAGATCACAGCCGCATAAAAACATACTTGCAAAAGGTTAATTTATAACCATATTTAACCTATGGATTTAAAAATTAAATTACCGCTTTTACCATTGAGAGATATTGTTGTGTTTCCACATATGGTTATCCCTTTATTTGTTGGAAGAGATAAATCTATTACAGCTCTTAATGAAGTTATGAAAAAAGATAAAAAAATAGTTTTAGTTACACAAAAAAACTCTGAAGTAGACGATCCTAGCGAAAAGGACATATTTTCTTATGGTTGTGAAGGTTCAGTATTGCAATTATTAAAATTGCCAGACGGAACTGTAAAAGTTTTAGTTGAAGGTTCAAAAAGAATAAAGATTTCTGAATTTGATGATAAAGGAGAGTTTATATCATGTAACATTAGTCCATTAGAAGAAATTTTACCTAAAAGTGAAGACATCTACCCATTAGCTGCGACAGCAGTCAGAAGATTAGAAAAGCTTGGAACAGTTAATAGAAAAATTTCTGAAGAAACCATGGACAGTTTAAAGCAACTAAAAGACCCTTCTAAAATTGCTGACAATATTGCTTCTCATTTAAATATTACAATTCCTGAAAAGCAAAAAATATTTGAAACTTTAAATGTTAAAGAACGTATTAATAGAATTATAGAAATTGTAGATAATGAAGCAAGAATAATTGGTGTTGAAAAAAGAATTCGTGGTCGAGTTAAAACTCAAATGGAAAAAACTCAGCGGGAGTATTATTTAAACGAACAATTAAAAGCTATTCAAAAAGAACTTGGAGAAATTGAAGAAGGCAAAGATGAAATTGGCCAATTAAATAAATCAATATTAAAATCTAAAATGCCAAAAGAAATAACAAAAAAATGTTTGTCTGAACTTAAAAAATTAAAATCTATGAGTCCAATGTCTGCTGAAGCAACAGTTGTTAGAAATTATTTAGACTGGATGATTGATTTGCCTTGGTATAAAAAAGATAAAGTTAATATTGATCTTGCTAAAGCATTGAAAATTTTGGATGAAGATCACTATGGGCTTGATAAAGTTAAAGAGAGAATAATTGAATATTTAGCAGTTCAAAAAAGAATTGAAAAAATAAAAGGCCCAATATTGTGTTTAGTTGGACCCCCGGGGGTTGGAAAAACTTCATTAGGAAAATCTATTGCGAAAGCAACTGGAAGAGCATTTGTTAGAATGTCTTTAGGTGGAATTAGAGATGAAGCAGAAATTAGAGGTCACAGAAGAACTTATATTGGTTCTTTGCCTGGAAAAATTATTCAAATGATGAAAAAAGCAGGAACCAAGAATCCATTATTTTTACTTGATGAGATTGATAAAGTAGGAGCAGATTATCGAGGAGATCCTTCCTCAGCT
>CACKTW010000034.1 GCA_902603215.1 uncultured Pelagibacteraceae bacterium | reverse complement strand
GTCTATTGCAGGATGATCGGTAAGTTTTTCAACTTCTCTTGTATCTAGGTTCATTGCATAAATATCTGAATTTCCATCTTTTGCAAAACTCATAACAATTTTTTTACCATCTGGAGAAAATCTTGGTGCAAATGTCATGCCAGGAAAATCTCCAACAACTTCTTGGATTCCTGTTTCAAGATCCAATAAATAAACTCTTGGTAAGTTCCTAAAATAAGACAAGTAAGTAACTTGCTGATTTGTAGGACTGAATCTTGGGGTTAAAACTAGTTCGTTTCCTAATGTTATATATTTGATGTTTGCGCCATCTTGATCCATGATTGCCAATTTTTTTATCCTTTGAGTTTTTGGACCTTGTTCAGAAACATAAATTATTCTAGTGTCAAAATATCCTTCGTCACCTGTAAGTCTTTCATAAATTTTATCTGTAATAATATGACCAACTCTTCTCCAATTACTTGGCACTGTATTAAATGCCAAGGCAACCATTTCTCTTGCGGCTAAAACATCCCACAATCTAAATTCAATTCTCATTTTGTCGTTAATTATTTCTACTTTTCCTGTAACTAATGCTTGAGCTTTAATAAGTGTCCAATCTTCAAATCTTGGTTTTATATGAGCAATATCTGGTTTTTGAACAAAAGAATCTTTTGATAGAGGATTAAATAATCCAGATCTTTTAAGATTTGTTTCAATTATGTTTGATATTTTTGATCCTAAATCTTTTTGGTTTAATATCTTATTTAATTCCTCGCTAGATTTTCCATCAAGATAAAGTGGTGATATCGCTATCGGTAATGGATTTAAATTTCCTCTTGTAATGTCAACTTCAATTAATGCAAAGGCATTTTTTGCTAATAAAACTAAAAATAATATAACTAGATATATTTTGTTTCTCATCCCTTTAACATTTCTTTTGCATCAAAATTTAATTGTAAATCTTTCCATCTTTCATATCCAGTGGAAGGAACTCTTAATGGTTGACAGAGTTTGATTGCTCTAAGAGCACTTTCTGCCAAAACTTTATAAAATCCTTGACCTGGCATATTCATTCTAGCATGGTCTAAAATTTCAGATTTGATAACTGTTCCGTCTTGTTTTAATTTTAATTTAATTCTTACTAGTAAATTTTTATCATAAGGCAAGCCTAGTGGAATACTCCAACATCCAAAAATTTGTGCCTTTAAAGCATCTTCTTCACTTAATGTAAGATTTGATGTAAACGATTTTTTTTGTTGGTCTTGAGTTAATTCATTTTTTTTGGAAACTTCGTTTGCCTGTTCTGTTTTAGATTTATCAATTAAAGCTGCAATTTCGTTAGGATTAAAAAGATCTTTTTTCTCAAATTCTGAAACTTGCTTAATTTCAGTTTCAACTTTTTCTGGATTTTGTTTTTCAGTCTTTTTTTCTTTTTGCTTAACTTCTTGATCTGGTAAAGGAATTGCTTCTTCTTTTTCTTTTTTTTGAATTTTAGGTGGTGCTTGTTCAGAAACCATTCTTTCCTCTTCTTTTTTTATTTTTTCTAATATCTTTTTTGCCTTAGGGGCGTAAGGTAAATTTGTTTCATTAGAAATCTGTATTAATTCAACAGATAAAATTGGAGGAAGATCAATTGCTTTTCTTGACATAAAAGGAAGTGAAAGTGCTGTAAGAACTATCATAATAAAATGAAAAATGGTTGATAAAAAAATACTCCTTGTCATAATAATTAATGCGAACTATTTATCTTTCTCTGTAAGGCTCAGATATTAATGCTACTTTTGTAAATCCTGAGCCTGAAAGCATTCCCATTACCTCTAATACTCTGCCATAATTTATTGTTTTGTCTCCTCTTACATAAATTCTTGTGTCTGTTCTATTTTTTGCTATCGCCAAAATTTTTGAAACCATTTTTTCAAATTCTATTTGATGTTCTTGAACAAAAATTTCACCTTTAGAATTTATTGTTAATGTTAAAGGTTCTTGTTCTTCTGGCAAAGAATCTGCTGAACTTTCTGGTAAATCAACTTGAACTCCTACCGTTAATAAAGGAGCTGTAACCATAAAAATGATTAGCAAAACTAACATTACATCAACGAAAGGTGTAACATTTATTTCACTCATTGGTTTTTTTTGCGATGAGTGATTTAAATTGAATGCCATGAATTAATTAAATTATTGAAATAAATCTTCTTGAAAAATTTTCAATTTTTTGACTATATTTTTTTGAGTCATTATTAAATTTATTATATGCTACTACTGCAGGTATTGCCGCTAATAATCCAAGTGCTGTTGCAAAAAGAGCTTCTGCAATTCCAGGAGCAACAATTGCTAAACTTGTGTTTCTTGAAATAGCTATTGATTGAAAAGAATTCATTATTCCCCAAACAGTACCAAACAATCCAATAAAAGGTGCCGTTGAACCCACGGTTGCTAAAAAAGTAAATCTTTTTTCAATTATTTCAATTTCTTTATATGCTGAACCTTCTAAAGCTCTTGAAACTCTATTCATTCTAGTTTCAGAGTTTTTAGATTTACTTTTTAAAAGCTCTGCCATACCTTGTTTAAATATTTTGGTCAAAGGATCCTCTGATTTATTTGGTAAACTATTGTAATAAGATTCTGCAGATCTTGATTTCCAAAATTTTTCTTCAAAAGCTATTGAGCTTTCATTTATTCTCTTAAAAAGTTTTTGTTTGTCAAATATGATTGCCCATGAATAAATTGATGCAACTATAAGTATTACAATAACTGCTTTAACTACAATGTCAGCTCTTAAAAAAAGACTTATTAATGAAAAATCTGTTGATCCTCCTAAGCCAGCTGCTGTTGTTGCTATTTCTGCTTCCATCAATTTTAAATTACATTAAAATGTGTCATGAATTTGACTTTTGAATACTGATATTTTTTAATTTTTGTCTATTTCTTCAAAGTATTTAGCTATTAATATAGCATCTGCTTTGTTTGAGTCTTTTTTTCTCGATATTTTTGATGAAATATCAGGAAACAATTCAATAACTTTAGTTCTGCTTGCGTCTTTATCGCTTCCAATTAAATTGTAATGCTTTTTCCATTTAGTGGGCCTTATAAAATTAATAGGTAATCTTAGAGCAGAACAAATCCCTTTTATTACTCCAAAAGACTGTCCAAAATTAAACATACTTGTAACTCCCTGGCCTGGCATTGCATTCACATGTTCAATAACTACTTTTGTATTTTTTTCATTTTCTATTTCCTTCAAAAAGATATTGACGACCTCCGCACCATTTACTTGCTTTTTATTTTTTTTACCATCTATCATTGTAGGCATTTCATATACATCTACTATTATTCCATTATTAAGAATGCATATCGCTCCGCTTACTCCGGGATCTATTCCAATAATAATCATTTTATTATTAATTTTTCTTGTTATTTATTAAATTAGTAAAAACATTTTGTACGTCATCATCATCTTCTAAAGTTTCAAGTAAACAGTTAGCAGATTCATATTTTTTGCCATTTAATTTTATATGGTTTAACGCTATCCATTCAATGCCTGTAAAAATAAAGTTCGATACTTTTTTCTCAATTGCATTTTTAACCTTATATAGGTTTTCTTTGGGGGATAAAACCTCATGAAAATTTTCGTTTGATGTGCATTCTTCTGCTCCAGATTCCACAGCTAATTCTAATATCTTTTCATCAGAAATTTCTTCTTTATCTACTCTAATTACACCTGTCTGCTTAAAATTATGAGAAGCAACACCTGAGGTTCCTAAATTTCCTCCATTTTTTTGAAAAATTGTTCTAATATTTGATGCGGTTCTGTTTTTATTATCAGTTAAAGTTTCTACTATTACAGCAATTTTCTCTGGACCAAAACCTTCATATCTTAAACTTTCATAATTTATATTTTTATTTAAATCAGATTTACTTATGGCTCTCTCTATATTGTCTTTTGGCATATTTGCTGATCTTGCAGATTGAATTGCGGATCTTAGTCTTGGATTCATTTCTGGGTCTTTTGTTCCTAATTTTGCGGCAACTGTAATTTCTTTTGAAAGTTTTGAAAAAATTTTTGATTTTTGTTTATCAGCCTTACCTTTTTTGTGTTTAATACCAGCCCAATGAGAATGTCCTGCCATGCTAAATACTGCCCTTTAAAACGCCACCAAAGACAAAAGGTTTTACTGATTTCGCTAATCCATTATTTATATTGCCTTCAACTATTATTCCAGACAAAGTCACTGAACCAAGTGAAGGAAAATGTTTTTTTGAATCTTTTTTAAGAAATTTATTTATCGAGTTTTCTTTATTCATTCCAATCACAGAATTATAATCTCCACACATTCCGGCATCGGTCTGATAAGCTGTTCCATTATCCAAGATTCTAAAATCAGAAGTTGGTACATGGGTATGTGTCCCAACAACTAGAGTAACCTTTCCATCCAAATAATGTCCTATAGCCATTTTTTCACTTGTAATTTCACCATGAAAATCAACAATAAAAAAATCTAAATTTTGTTTAAGTTTGTTTTCGTTAATAATATCTGTTGCTGAATTGAATGCATCATCACATTTTTTCATAAATATATTTCCCATTAAGTTTAAAACTCCAATACTATAACCTTTTTTATTTGTAAAAATTCCAAAACCTTTACCTGGAAGATCTTTTGGTAAATTTTGTGGTCTAAGCAATCTTTTTTCTTTACCTATATAGTTTGATATTTCTTTTTGATCCCAAATATGATTTCCGCTTGTTATTACATCAACTCCTGATTTGAATAATTCTTCTGAAATTTTTTCTGTTATTCCAACGCCACTGTCATCTGCATTTTCTCCATTAACAATTACAAAACCAATATCATTTTTTTTTATAATTTCTGGTAAAAATTTTGTAACAGCTTCACAGCCCGCTGGGCCAACTATGTCACCTAAAAATAAAATTTTCATTTTTTTTGTTATAAATTAATTTTTTATCAGTTAAAACACAATCCAATTTATAGTCATGATTTTCAAAAGGAATCAATGAACATTCTTGAAAAGAAAAAGCTATACCTATTGTAAAAATTTTTTTTTCCTTTGAGAGTTCTTTCAGTGCTCTATCAAAATATCCTTTTCCATAACCTATGCGATTAAGTTTTTTATCAAATGATACCAGGGGCACCAAAATTATATCGGGTTTTATTATTTTGTTTTTGAAGTTAGGTTCAGGAATCCCAAATTTATTTAAATACAGGGATTCACTTGCTGACCAATGTTTAAAATTCATTTTATTTCCTTTACTAATCACAGGTAAACCAAATTGAAAAT
>CACKTW010000033.1 GCA_902603215.1 uncultured Pelagibacteraceae bacterium | reverse complement strand
TTTTCAAATAATATCTGTCTTTGTAGATTTGATATATCAACTTTGTCATGATCAACAATCCCAATGTTTCCTATTCCAGCGGCAGATAAATAAATTAATACAGGCGAACCCAATCCACCAGCGCCAACAACTAAAACTGATGAATTTAGCAATTTTTTTTGTCCAATAGGTCCAATGTCCTTTAGTACAATTTGTCTAGAATATCTTTTAATTTGATTAATATTTATTTTCATAGAAGGCTATCTTCCTGTTGAACCGAAACCTCCTTCCCCTCTATCTGTATTTGGAAGTTCCTCTACTTCTTTAAATTCAGCTTTTATAATTGGAGAAAGAACCATTTGGGCTATTCTATCATTTGGTTTAATTTCAAAATTAGAGCTTCCTAAATTAATTAAAATTACTTTTATTTCACCCCTATAATCTGCATCAATAGTTCCTGGAGTATTAAGAACTGTAATATTATTTTTAGCAGCCAAACCCGATCTTGGTCTGATTTGAATTTCATAATTAACCGGTATGGAAACAGCTATTCCAGTTGAAACTATTTCTGTTTTTCCAGGTTTAATAAAAATATTTTTTTTTAAATTTGCAACTAAATCCATACCAGAAGAGCCTTTAGTTTTATATTCTGGAAGAATAACTGTAGGGTCTAATTTTTTTATTAATAATTTAACCATAAATGGTTAATTAACAAAATTTTCAATTATTTTATTTGTAATTTCCTCTGCTATTTCTGACTTACTTCTTTTTGAAAAAAAGTCTGTTTTTTCAAATTTATTTTTATAAATTATTGAAACTTCATTAAATTCAGAATCAAAGCCTATATCAGATCTCGAAACATCGTTTGTAACTATCCAATCACAGTGTTTTTTTTCAATTTTTAATTTAGCATTTTTAATTAGATCTTTTGTTTCAGCGGCAAATCCAATAACTAGCTTTGGCCTTTTCGAATTATGGCCTGACAAGTAACTCAAAATATCTATATTATTTTCTAATTCTAAATTAATCTTTTCATCTTTTTTTATTTTGTCTTTTTTTTTATTTATGATTTTAAAATCAGAAACAGCAGCGGTACAGACAGCAATATGAAAAGGCAGTTTATTTTTTACTTCACTATACATTTCGTCAGCTGTTTCGACTTTTATAAGTTTTACATTTTTAGGAGCATCTAGATTTGTGGGACCTGATATTAAAGTAGTATTAATACCTCTTTTTGATAAAGATTTTGCAATTTCAAAACCTTGTTTGCCACTTGATTTATTTGTAATAAATCTTACTGGATCAATATATTCTTTTGTTGGTCCAGCTGTTACAATTGCTTTTAATTGGTTTTTAACATTCAAAGTTTTTTTTGAAAAGAAATTATTAAGATGATTAAAAATTGTTAATGGTTCTGACATTTTTCCTTCCCCAAACTCTCCGCAAGCCATATCTCCTATTTCAGGTCCAATAAACTCATAACCAAAATCTTTTAGTTTTTTTATATTTTCTTGAGTTGCTTTATGTGTCCACATTCTAACATTCATTGCTGGTGCCAAAATAATATTTTTGTCTGATGCCAAAACAATTGTAGAAGCTAAATCTTCAGCATTACCTTGACTTAGTTTTGAAATTGTATTGGCTGTTGCGGGAACAATTATAATTACATCACACCATCTTGATAAACTTATATGGTCCATTTCAGCTTCATTTGAAGGATCAAATAAATCTTCATAGACTCTATTTTGTGTCAAAGATGCAACTGATAAAGGAGTTATAAACTCTTTTGCGCTTTTTGTAAGTATAGCTTTTATTTCAACACTTTGTTTTTTAAGTATTCTAATTAATTCTAAACTTTTATAAGCAGATATTCCACCGCTTATAATTAATAATATTTTTTTTTCTTTTAGATTATTCATTTTGTGTAATTAAAATACTAATAATACGAAGATTACAAGAACTAAAAATCCAGATATAAAGTTATTTCTAAATAATTTCATTTTCATTTTTTCTTCTTCAAGAGCATTATATGCGCTTGAATTAGGAACTAATTTACCCTGAGCAATGATTGTTAATGCTTCGTTAGCTTTGTCCATAATATTTGGTAAGTCAGGAAGCTTTTTTATGACTTCAGCAGCATTTTCAAAAGTTTGATTTATTTTATTTAATGGATCTTTTGTTTCTTTTAACCAATTTTCTAAAACTGGTTTAGAAACTTCCCAAATATTTGTTTCCGGATTTAATTTTCTTGCAACCCCCTCAACAACAACCATTGTTTTTTGTAAAAGTAAAAGCTGAGGCTGTGTTGGCATATTAAATTTTTCTGTTACTTCGAATAACTGTTTTAAAAGCTTACTACCCGAAATATTTTTTACTGATTGACCAAATATAGGTTCTCCTATTGATCTTAAAGCTTGTGCAAATTTTTCCTTAGAAACATCTTTTGAGACTAATCCGGCCAAAAGATGAACTTCAGCAACTTTTTTGTAGTCTCTTGTAATAAATCCATACAATATTTCTGCTAAATATTTTCTATTTAGAGGGTCTAATCTTCCCATAATTCCAAAATCAACAGGAAGAATTTCTCCTTTATTATTTATAAAGATATTTCCTTGATGCATATCCGCATGAAAAAACCCATCTCTTACTGCCTGTCTTAGAAAGTGCTGAATTAAATTTTTTGAAAGCAATTTTACATCAATAGATTTTTTTTCTAAATCTTCTTTTTCTCGAATTGAGATGCCTTCTATTTTATCAAGGGTTAATATATTTTCTGTTGTATAATTCCAATAAATTTTTGGCACCTTGAAACCAATATCATTTTTGGTATTTTCATAGAGCTCATTTGCAGCAGAAGCTTCAAATCTTAAGTCCATTTCTATATTTGTAATTTCTCTCAATAAATGAACTACTTCAACCAACTTTAATCTTTTTGTTTTCTTTATTAAGCTTTCAGTAATGAAGGCAAGAAGCATTAGAGCATCTATTTCTTCATTAAAAATTTTTTTTATAGAAGGTCTTAAAATTTTAATAGCAACTTCTTTCATATCTTTTTCATTAGATTTAATTTTTGCAAAATGTACCTGAGCAATTGATGCAGCCGCAATTGGTTCGCTAAAAGAATAAATATCTTTAAATATTTTTTCTCCCAATCCTTCTTTTAAAATTAAACTAGCTTCGTTTTTACTAAAAGGAGGTAGTTTATCTTGTAGTTTTTCAAGATCTTTAGCTAAATTTTCTCCTATGATATCAGGTCTTGTAGCCAAAAATTGTCCAAGTTTAATAAAAGTAGTTCCCATTTCTTGCAATGAAGTAGATAATTTTTTGTTTTGATTTAATTTTTTAGATTCATTTTTAAAATCAAAACCTAAAATAAAAAAAATTATCTTTATAAGAAATGGAACATTGTAAGAATTGCCAATTATTTCAATTGATCCAGATTTTGCTAATTTTCTTCCTATTTTAAATAATAAAAAAATTTTTCTAAACATTTTTAAATTTTCCAACCAGAATGAAGGGCAACTATACCTCCGCTTAGATTTTTATATTCACATTTATAAAAATTGTTCTTTTTCATAAGATCTAATAATTCATTTTGACTATAAAAACTTTCAATACTATTTACTAAATATTCATAAGGTTTGCTATTACCAACAATAAAATTTCCAATTTTGGGAATAGCTTTAGAATAAAGATTATATAACTTTTCAAGATTATTGTTTTGTATTTTTGAAAATTCCAAACATAAAAATCTTCCACCTGGTTTTAATACCCGGTGAGCTTCTTTTAACACTTGATTGATATTAGTTACATTTCTAATGCCGAAACTAATAGTATAGTAATCGAAAAAATTATTTTCAAATTCTAATTTTTCAGCTTTATCTAAACACCATTTGATATTTTTATGTTTTTTTAGTTTTTTTTTAGCCAAATTTAACATTTTTTCATTTGGATCTGATGCATAAACTTTACATTCGTTATTCACATATTTTAAAAATAATTCTGTTATATCTCCTGTTCCACAAGCCATATCAATAAGAACAGTCCTTTTTCTTGGAGACAGCCATTGAATCATTTGTTTTTTCCAAATTCTATGTGATCCTAATGATAATAAATCATTCATTAAGTCATATTTGTTGAAAACTTTATTAAATACGTTTTTAACAAAATCACTTTTATTTTCAGAAACATGTTTCATTTTCACGATTAATTTGTTAATTAATTTTTTTAAGCATTATATAGTATTTTAATCGTAGAATTAGGAAAAGACTGTAATATTCAAAAGGTTGTCTTTTTTTTCCTAAATAATGTCAAATTAAGCTGAATATATTGATTGACCAAGATAAATACACAAGATATAAAAATTTTTTTTATGCCAAATACAAAATCAGCAATAAGAAGAGTTAGAAGAGTTAAAAAGCAGACATTAACTAATAGACTTAGAAAGAGCAAATACAGGTCTATTATAAGAGAAATTAACCTTTTAATTTCGGCAAAAAAAAAAAAAGACGCAATCAAACTACTTCCAAAGTTAAATTCACAAATTATGAAAATTGCAAAGAAGAAAGTAATTGATAAGAAAACTGCGTCAAGAAAAATTTCAAGGATTACAAAAAAAATAAATAAACTTTAAAGTTTTAACAATCTAAAGTTGATTTATACCTTACAACTAACTTAAATTTCACGTTTATAAACTTACATTAACTAAATAAATTAGTTTTATTATTTTTGTTACCACATTTTGTAATTTAAAAGTTCAAAATGGTTTTTTTAAAAAAATTTTAAAATTCAATTTTAAATTTAATTTAATTTTTTTAAATCACTTAAAAGTTTAATTCTATCTCAGATTTTATTTTTTTTTTTAAATTATATATTTTATGTTGATTTGAAACTTGAACAAGAATACAAACTTTTTATATCTAAAAGAAAATCATGACAAATAATTTTATTTCAGAAAAGAAAAATGTTTTTTTAAATGAGCAAAATCTTAATTGGATAAATGTTTGCAATGATATAAAAGCTAAACTTGGTAATGATATTTTTAATAGCTGGATACAAAAACTCGAATTAGTTGAAGATCTTGAACATTACTTGGTATTATCATCTCCCACTAGATTCATTAGAGATTGGATTACTTCAAGATATTTAGATGAAATTTTAAATATTGTTAAAACTCATAAGAAAACTATTAAAAGAATTGATTTTATTATTCAAAATAATTCTGATCAAAAAGTACTGAGTGATAAAAAAAACGGATTTAATAAAAAAGATTCAAACATTACTTTTATAGAAGATTCGTTAATAAATTTTAGTCGTTTAGATGAAAATAAAAGTTTTTCAAATTTTGTAGTTGGGAATAGCAATCATCTTGCTTATCAAGCATGCAATAAA
>CACKTW010000032.1 GCA_902603215.1 uncultured Pelagibacteraceae bacterium | reverse complement strand
GAAGAAATATTGAAGTAACTAGAATTTGATTAATTTTTAAATTTGGAAAAAAAATTAATATTACCCAAAAAGGTAAAACGCCATAGTTTATCCAAAGATAAATCATTTCTAGTGTGAAATAATTTTGTATGTTTAAAAGCATAAATTTATAAATATATTATATTATATACATATATGATTCCTTCTAAAAACAAAAAGAATCTTGAAGAAATATTTGAGGAGTTGAGAAAATTTTCTTTGTCTTATTTAGAAAAATACGCTCCATCTAAACAACAACTTAGAACATACTTATTAAAGAAATATTTTAAAACACCTAGATCATTTACAACAAAAAGTGAATTGTTAAACCTTATTGATTTGATTATTTCAGATTTAGAAAAATCAAAATTAATTAGTGATAAATTTTACTCAGAATCCAAAGCAAGAAGTTATTTAAAGAGGGGTTATTCAATAAATAAAATAAGAAGCCATTTAATAAGCAAAGGAATTGGTGAAAATTATATTAAGGATACAGTCTCAAAGATAAAAGATAATAACAATGAACAAGATTTTTTTTCAGCTATTAAAATTTGTAATAAAAAAAGAATTGGCCCATGCAGAGCTGAAGATAATAGATCATTGTTTTATAAAAAAGATATTTCTATTTTAGCTAGACTAGGTTTTAATTACGAAACTTCAAAAAAAATAATGGATTTATCAAAAAAAGATTTTGAAAAATTTAAAAAAATATTATGAGGTTTGGTTTTTTTTATTTTTTTTTTCTAAATAATAATCAATTCTTTTTTTTATTTGATTTTTTACAAAAACAAATAAAACTAAGCCAAATATTGAAACCGAAATAATTATAATTAAGATAGTTTTAATCATAAATTATTTTTCTAAACTCTCTGACCTTTTAACTAGTAAACTCAAGTTTTTGTAATCAGGTTTTCCATATACAAAACTTTTTTCATCTAAGGTAGTAACTATCCCGCCAGCATGTTCTACAATTGCATGTCCAGCAGCTATGTCCCACTCAAATGCTCTAGGTCTAGCTGCATATAAATCAAATTCACCAGTCGCTATAACACAAAATTTATAAGAGCTTCTCATATTTGTAAATTTATCAACTTTATATTTTTTGTGTACTAGTAGCACCTCTTTGGAAGGGGTAGATGAATTAGATACGGCATAAACTTTTCCATCAGGTGTTTTTTTATTGGAATTTAAATTTTTAGTATCTTGAATATTTTTTTCAAAAGCAAATCCATGTCCATATGAATAAAATAATTTGTTTTTTGCAGGCACATTAATTATACCAATTATCGGTTTTAAGTTAATAATTAAAGCAGCGTTTAAGGTAAACTCATCTTTATTTGCTATATAATCTTTTGTTCCATCTATAGGGTCAATTAGCCAAAAGTCTTTAAACTTATTATTTTTTTTTAAATTTACAGTTTCTTCAGAAATCAAAGGTATATCAGGTGTTAACTTCGTTATCTCTTTTTTTATTAATTTGTCTACTTCTATATCAGCGTTTGTTACAGGAGAGCCATCAGATTTAATAACTGTTTTTAGACCTTCATTTCGTAACTCTAGAGATTTTCTTCCAGCACTAATAAATGTTTCAAGAAGATTTTCTGTTATATTTTTTAATTCATTAGGTTTCAAATTTTTTCACTTTCTCCAATGTAATTTCATTAATATTTATAACTTGTTTACCTTTGTTTTCAAAATTTACTGTTACTTTATTCTTAATAATAGATTGAATTTGGCCAATACCCCATTTTTTTTCACTAGTGTTTATTACATAATCACCAGGTTCATAGTCTAAAATCATATATAGAAAATATTCAGTTTTTATATTAAAACATTTTATAAACTATTTACACTATGAATTTATTAGGCTTTGATAAATCTGAAAAGAAAACAAAGGTTGTTGTTGCTATGTCTGGAGGAGTTGATTCCTCAACAGTCGCAGGAATTTTAAAGGAAGAAGGATATAATGTTATTGGCGTAACATTGAAACTGTATGATGATTTAAAAGCTAGCAAATCTACAAATAGACAATGCTGCGCTGGTCAAGATATCATGGATGCCAAAAGAGTTGCTGATCAATTGAAGATAGAGCACAAAATACTTTATTATCAAAAAAAATTTAAAAAAGAAGTTATAGATGATTTTGTCGAAAGTTATTTGGCTGGAGAAACACCAATACCATGTGTTCAATGTAATCAAACTGTTAAATTTAGAGATTTATATGGATTTTCTAAAGAACTAGGTGCAGACGCACTTATAACAGGTCATTATGTTAAAAGCATTTATTCAAATGGTATTTCAGAAATGTATAGAGCTAAAGATCTTGATAAAGACCAAAGTTATTTTTTATTTAATACAACGCAAGAACAACTAAATTATTTAAGATTTCCACTAGGTCAATATACAAAGAATGAAACACGTGAAATTGCTAAAAATTTGAAATTAAATGTCGCAGACAAACCTGATAGCCAAGACATTTGCTTTGTACCTAATGGTGATTATGCATCTGTTATTAGAAAATTTAAACCTGAATCGTATAAAAAAGGAGATATTATAGACCTTGCTGGAAATGTGCTAGGAACTCATGAAGGAATTATTAATTTTACAATAGGACAAAGAAAAGGAATACGAGTTTCTGATAAAAAACCTTTATATGTAATCAAGATAGATGCAAAAAAAAATCTGATTATTGTTGGACCAAAATCTGAATTAGGAGTGCAAAAAATAATTTTAAAAAATTTGAATTACTTAAATAAAGATATCGAGAAATTTAATTCAAATTTGAGAGTCAAATTAAGATCAACAGGAAATATGATTAAAGCAGAAATAAAAGTAAAAAAAGATATTGCAGAAATTATTTTGGAAAAAAAAGAATTAGGAATTTCCCCAGGACAAGCATGTGTATTTTATGTAAAGAATCAATTTGGAGATAAAGTTCTTGGAGGAGGATGGATTTCCAACAGTTAACACATAAAATTTATACACACTATTCACACAACTAAAAATTTAAAAAAAAACAACTATTTAGTGATTGTTCTTAAAATCTAATTTTAATATGATGAAAATAATTAAGAGGCAACTCTTAACTGGCCAGCTGAAGAAAGGCCGAGAGGTTAAAGTTCAGCGGGCAGAAAGCCCTACAGAGTAGCGCTAAACATGGTAGGGGCGGGTGGCTTGGCGGTAGCGCATTACAACGACGAGCCAAAACTTTCTTCGCACGCCCTAACGGGTGTGTGGAAGAGGGTTCATCTCTTTTTTTTCCAGTATAAGTAAGTCAAAAAGTAGAAGAAGATCACTCCTACAAAATAATCCCATTCCAATGCGTGTTTAATCGCTTTATTTCCAGGAGAGCTGATGATTGGAATACTTGTTATAGCAACTATGATTAATGTAGCTACCAAGAAAATTTTAATTTTTAAAATGTGATCATTGGCAAACTTTTTTATAGTTTTTCTCACCTTATATAAGTTTATGACCAAGTATGTTTGAGCAACTAATTCAAAAATAATAAATAGCAAAATAACAATTCTTCTAAAAAGTTTATAAAAATCATTATCAAATTTTATTCCTAAAAAAATAGAGTGAATTACTAAAAGTATTGCTGAACCAACACCAAAAAAAAAGAAAAATTTCTTGTAGTTAAGTTTTGGATTAATATTTTTTTGTAATAAATAGTTTGATTTCCAATAATGAAAAAGCAAATAAGCAGTTAAAAACATGGCAGGTTTAAAAATTAAATAAGTTGGAAAAACCCTAGCCGTTCTACTTATTGATGTACCTCCATCAATGTAAGGTATTGTATTTAATATTACATCTTTTTGATCAAAAAGTTCATGAAAATTTGTTATTAGAATTAAACAAGCGTTCAGAGCAACAAAAGGAACAACGAATATCCAAATGCTAATACCTCTAATTTTTTTTATGTGTTTCACTTTAAATATTTATTTTAAATATCTATTTTTTTTTGTTTCTTTTTCTAGCTCTTCTCTTCTTCGAGCCCATTTTACGTCTTCCCCTATGTTTTTTTGGGTAACCCATAAATTTTCCTCCTTAATAATTTTATTGACCTTAAACTTGCGATATAGCATTCTCCATTTTCTATATCAAATATTTTATGAAGAAATCGGTAAAAACATATTTAAAAACTGCTGCAAAAGATTATACATCTAGATCAGTGAACCCCCCTGTAGTGCGTGCATCTACGATTCTCTTTAAAACGATGCAGGAGTTAAGAAGTCATCAAAAAGCTATAGCAAAAGGAAAAGACGTTGATCATTGGGATTATGGAAGAGCAGGCACTCAAACAACAGTTCAATTGCAAAAATTACTTAGAGGACTGGAAGAAGCGTATCAAGTTTTTTTAACACCAACAGGCTTTGCTGCAGTTGCTTTATCAATAATGAGCTTATGTAGACCAGGAGATGAAATAGTAATTTCGGATGGAGTATACAGGCCAACGCAAAAAATTACAGATGATTTGCTTAAAGAATTTAATGTAAAAACTATCTGGTATAATCCAAATAGCTTTCAAGACTTAAAAAATAAAATTACAAAAAAAACTAAACTTATTTATGTTGAAAATCCAGGTAGCAATACTTTTGAAATGAATGATCTAGGAAAAATAGTTGCTCTAGGTAAAAGCAAAAATATATTTACTGCAATTGATAATACTTGGGCTACAGCATATTTTTTTAAACCATTAAAATTAGGTTTTGATATATCAATAACGTCAGCAACTAAATATTATTCTGGTCATTCAGACGTAATGGCAGGAACAGTAGCCGTTAATAAAAAAGCTTATAAAAAAGTTTGGTGGTATAATCATGTTTCAGGATACAGATTATCATCTGATGACGCATATTTGATTATAAGAGGTTTAAGAACTTTAGATATAAGATTAGAGAAACATCAAGAAAATGCAAAAAAAGTTATTAATTTTTTAAAAACTCAAAGAAAAATATCTAAAATATTATATCCTTATAAAACTTCATCGAAAGAATTTAAATTATTAAAAAAATATTATTCAGGAGCCTCTGGCTTGTTAAGCATAATAATAAAAAGCAAAAGTAAGAACTCAGTATACAAATTTGTAAATTCATTAGAGTTATTTGGCATTGGTTATAGCTGGGGTGGTTTTGAAAGTCTTGCAGTTTATACTGATCCAATAGAATTAGGAACGAGACGTTATTTTAAGTTAGAAAAAAATGAACATCTAGTTCGTTTGCATATTGGCCTTGAAGATCCAAAAGATTTAATTGACGATTTAAGAAAATCTTTAAAATTTATTAAATGACAAAAGAAAAATTTTTTCCAAGTAACACAGCTTTTTTTACACTTATTTCAGCATGTTTAATA
>CACKTW010000031.1 GCA_902603215.1 uncultured Pelagibacteraceae bacterium | reverse complement strand
AATTATTTTAAATTCAGAACTTGGAAATAGACTAGCTGATAGCATTGAAACAGCTCTAAATTTATCTTCTGGTTTGCTCTATGTTGAATACGAAAATGAAACTTTGCCAAAAAAATATAGAAAAATTGAAAGTATTACTTTTTCTTCAAAATTTTCTTGTCCTGAAAGCGGATTCACTATTGAAGAAATTGAGCCTAGATTGTTTTCATTTAACAGCCCTTATGGAGCATGTGAAGAGTGCGAAGGAATAGGAATTAAGCTTAATGTAGATCCAAATCTAGTAGTTCCGAATATAAAGAAAAGCTTATCTGAAGGTGCAATAGAACCTTGGTCAAAATCAAGTTCACTATATTACGCACAAACTTTGTCTTCTTTATCAAGACATTATAAGTTTTCTCTATCTGAGCCTTGGAAAAATTTATCTAAAAAAATAAAAGATATGGTTTTATTTGGATCTGATGATGAAGAAATAAAGTTTAATTATGATGATGGTTATGAAAAATATTCATATAAAAAAACTTTTGAGGGCGTTGTTAATAATCTTGAAAGAAGATACCTTGAAACAGATAGTGATTGGAAAAGAGAAGAAATTGCACAATATCAATCAGATACAAATTGTGAAAGATGCAATGGGCAAAGACTAAAAGACGAGGCTTTGTGTGTTAAAATAGATAATCTAAATATTAGCCAAATAACAGAAAAATCAATTTTGGATGCAAAAGAATGGTTTGACACTTTAAAGAATAAATTAGATTCTAGAAGTTTAAAAATTGCAGAGCATATATTAAAAGAAATTAATGAAAGGCTAAATTTTCTACTAAATGTAGGGTTGGATTATTTAACTTTATCTAGAGAATCTTCTACTTTATCCGGCGGAGAAGCTCAGAGAATTAGATTAGCTTCACAAATAGGTTCTGGATTAACTGGTGTTCTGTATGTTTTGGATGAACCTTCTATCGGTTTGCATCAAAAAGATAACATAAAATTAATTAATGCTCTAAAAAAATTAAGAGATCTTGGTAATACAGTTATTGTAGTTGAGCATGATACTGAGACCATGAAAAATGCAGATCATATAATTGATCTTGGTCCTGAAGCTGGAATTAATGGTGGAAAAATTGTAGTAGAAGGTAAATTTGATGAAATAGCAAAATGTGAAGAAAGCATAACAGGAAATTATCTTTCAAATAAAAAAAATATTCCAATACCTAAATTAAGAAAATCTGCAAAAAATGGAAAATTTTTTGAAATATTAGGAGCAAGTGGAAATAATTTAAATAATGTAGATTTAAAAATTCCAACAGGAGTCTTTACTTGTGTTACTGGTGTGTCTGGAAGTGGAAAATCAACATTAATTTTACAAACTTTATATAACTCTCTAAATCTTTATCTTAACAACAATAAAACAAGAAAGGTTCCAAAACCATTTAAAAACTATAAAGGAATAGAATTAATTGATAAAGTTATTAATATTGATCAGTCTCCGATAGGAAGAACTCCAAGGTCAAACCCAGCTACTTACACGGGTGCATTTGGTCCAATAAGAGATTGGTTTACCAATCTTCCTGAATCAAAAAGTCGTGGTTATAAACCAGGAAGATTTTCTTTTAATGTTAAAGGTGGAAGATGTGAAGTTTGTGAGGGAGATGGTGTTATTACATATGAAATGCATTTTTTACCAGATATCTATATTACCTGCGATGAATGTAAAGGAAGCAGGTATAATCGAGAAACTATGGAAATTAAATTTAAAAATAAAAGCATCGCAGATGTGCTCGATATGACTGTTGATGAGGGTTGTGTTTATTTTGAAAATATTCCTTCTATAAAAACAAAATTATTAACTCTTAAAAAAGTTGGTTTAGGATATATAAAGATAGGTCAACAAGCGACTACTCTTTCTGGTGGTGAAGCACAAAGAATTAAATTAGCAAAAGAACTTTCTAAAAGATCAACAGGACGTACTATGTACATTTTAGATGAACCAACAACTGGCTTACATACTCATGATATAAAAAAACTACTTGAAATTTTACATACATTTGTTGCTACGGGAAATACTGTTGTGGTGATTGAACACAACCTAGATGTAATTAAAACTGCAGATTGGATTGTTGACATGGGGCCCGAAGGTGGAGTTGGTGGAGGCAAAATTATTGCTGAAGGAAAACCTGAAGATATAGCAAGAAAAGAGAATAGTTATACAGGGAAATTTCTTAGTGATATTATCAATAAAAAATTTAAAAAAATTGCCTAGAAAATTACATCAATAAAATATATAATGATTCCAAGGAAATTATGGTTGAAATTTTAAAATCATTGCCAAAGACTATTCATCTTTCATTGGCATTAAGCGTGTTGTTGTTTTTAGGCTTATTTTTTGGTGGAGGTGACTGGGCTTTTGATCGCTATTTTTGGAGTTGGTTATTTAGATATTTTCATGTTCTTAGTGGAGTTATGTGGATAGGTCTTCTTTGGTATTTAAATTTTGTTCAAATACCAAGTATGCCAAAAATTCCGGATGAACAAAAACCAGCTATTGGAAAGGTAATAGCCCCAGCAGTACTTTTTTGGTTTAGATGGGCTGCTTTTGGAACAATAATTACTGGTTTAATAGTCGCTACTCTAAATGGATATGTTCATCAGGCAATGACTTTAGGTATAGGAAGTGGTGGTGGCAAAAATACTGCAATTGGAATTGGAATGTGGTTAGGTTTGATTATGGCATATAATGTTTGGTTTATTATTTGGCCAAATCAAAAAAAAGCTTTGGGAATTGTAGAAGCTACACCTGAAGAAAAAGCTAACTCAGCAAGAAAAGCTATGCTAACTTCTAGAATAAACACTCTTTTATCATTACCAATGCTACTATCAATGGTGGCTGCTCAAAATTTATATTAAAAAAATTATTCTTCCTTTGTGATTGTTTTTTGAGAAACTTTCAAAAGTATTAATATTGGATTTGCAATAAATATAGAAGAATAAGTGCCAAAAATGACTCCTAATATCATAGCAAATGAAAAGCCTTTTAAAATCATTCCTCCAAATAAAAAAATGGAAACTAAAGCAAGCAAAGTGGTAAAGGAGGTAATCATCGTTCTAGACAAAGTTTCGTTTATGGACAAGTTTGAAATTTCATTAATATTTTTTGACGAATATTTATTCAAATTTTCTCTGACACGATCATAAATTACAACAGTATCATTCATTGAATATCCAACAATTGTTAAAACGGCTGCAACAATAGACAAATTTACCTCTAGCTGAAGAAAAGAAAAAAAACCAAGCGTAATAATCACATCGTGTATTAAAGCAATAATGGCCCCTAAACTGAACTGCCATTCAAATCTTATCCAAATATAAAACAGCATTGCTGAAAGTGAAAGAACAATAGCTATCATTCCTGCTTTAAGTAATTCTTGACTTACTTTAGGACCTACACTTTCTACTCTTCTAAATTTAAAATTGCTTCCTATTTCTTTTGATAAATCTTCTTTTATATTTTCAATAAAATTATCATTTTTATTATTTTTTTTTTCAAATTTTATTAAATAGTCTGTATCTTTTCCAAATTTTTTTACACTTACATCACCAACATCAATACTCAAAAAGGCTTTTCTTATATCTTGAATTTTTATGTTTTGATTCAAAGTTCTCAATTCAATAATCGTTCCTCCTTTAAAATCAACTCCATAGTTCAATCCTTTAAACAACAAAGCTCCCAAAGACAATAATATGAAAATTAATGACATTATATTAAATGTCTTAAAATATTTTATAAAATTTATTGTTTTAAGAATTTTAAACATCAGTTAAGTAAGATTTTATCTTTATTTTTAAACACATAAAATGAAATCAAATGTCTTGCAAAAAAATAAACAGAAAATAAAGTTGAAACAATTCCAATTCCAAGAGTTAAAGCAAAACCTTTTACTGGGCCAGATCCAAACATAAATAAAATAATTGCAGCAATAAGAGTTGTTATATTAGCATCCAAAACAGTTGTTTGAGCTTTTTTGTACCCTATATCAAATGCTAATAATAAATTTTTTTCGACTTTTATTTCTTCTTTAATTCTTTCAAATACAAGAACATTTGCATCAACGGCCATTCCCACCGTTAATATAATTCCAGCAATACCTGGTAAAGTTAGAGTAGATTCAAATAGAGTTAAAATTCCAATTAAAAGCAACAAATTAATAAATAATGCTAGATTAGCTATTATTCCAAAAAATTTATACTTATAAGTCATAAATACTATTACTAAAAGAAAACCAATAATTAATGAAATTTTACCTGAATTTATAGAATCTTTTCCTAAATCAGGGCCGACTGTTCTCTCTTCTATGATCGACAAAGGAGCTGGCAAAGCTCCTGATCTTAATAACAAAGCCAAATCTGTTGCTGATTGAAAATCAAAATTACCTGAAATTTGTCCTTTCCCTCCTTTTATTGAATCTCTAATAACAGGCGCACTTATGATTTTATTGTCTAGAATAATAGCTAATTTTTTTCCAATTCCATTTGTTGTGGCTTTAGCAAATTTTTTACCTCCAATTCTATCTAGGGAAAAATTAACAACAGTTTCGTTTGATTGTCTGTCCATACCTGCTGAAGCATCGGTTAAGTTTTCACCCGTAAGAATTATTCTTTTACTTACATTAGCAGTTTGATCTCCGTCAGCAAAAGATAAAATTTCTGTACCAAATTCTTTATTATCATCACTTACAAATCTAAAAGTCAGATTTGCTGTTTTGCCTAATAATTTTTTAATTCTGGAAGGGTCATCTAAACCAGGTAATTCAACTAAAATTCTATCATTTCCATTTTTAGTAATGTTGGGTTCATTCGTTCCCGTTTCATTTATTCTTCTTCTAACTATTTCAAGAGCTTGATCAAGCGTAATTTTTTTAATTTCTATTAAACCATATTTAGAATAACTTATTATAATTTTATTATTTTCTACTAAATGATCAAATTCAAAAGATTTATAATTGGGAAAATAATTATTAATAGAGTTTTCATTTTGATTTGTAAAATCAGCAATAAAGCTATCACGATTTAAATCATCAGTTTCAAAAAATATTGAATTATCTAAAACTTTTAAGTTTTTTATTTTAATGTTTTTTTTTTGAAAATATTTTTTTAATAAAAAAAATTTATTTTGAATTTTTTCTTTAATTATTGGCGTGCTATCTACTTCGAGCAGTAAATAAGACCCGCCTTGTAAATCTAGGCCTAAATTTACTTTTTTATTTGATATTTTAAATTGCGAATTTAAGAAATTTGTAAGTGCAAAATAAGATAGTATAAAAACTATAACATATATTACGAGTATCTTTATTTTTGAAAAATATAACACAAAAAATAATATTTATTTTTTT
>CACKTW010000030.1 GCA_902603215.1 uncultured Pelagibacteraceae bacterium | reverse complement strand
ATTTTTTTACTTGTGCCAAATTTAAAATTTTCATTAGAAAAATCATCATTGCTCAACTTTGACATTAAACTTCTGCTTTTTGGACCAAATATACCAAGACAAGCGATTTCATCTGTTACATCTTTAAATTTTACCTCTTTTGATAAACGTTTTAATATATGAAATTTATCATGTTCTTTGTTCGCTGCGGAAGTAACAATTCTAAAATAATTTTTATCCATACAAACAACCGTTAAATCTGTTTCTATTCCACCATCTTCATTTAACATTTGAGTATAAGTTGTTTTTCCAATTTCATTTTTAATGTTGGCAGTGCATATTCTTTGTAATTCGCTATGGGTTTTTTCTCCTTTTAAATCATATTTAGAAAAAGCAGTTAAATCGAATAAACCAACATTCTTTCTCGTATTTTTTGTTTCAAATTCTACTGATGGATACCAATTTTGGAAATTATAACTATATTTCATTTCTGGTTTTTCATTATTTAAAGCAAACCATAATGGTCTTTCATATCCTGATGATGCTCCAAAACAAGCGCCTGCTTTTTTTAATTCTTCGTGATACGGAAATAGTTTTTGATTTCTTGAGGTTTGATGTTGTTTATATGGCCAATGCATTCCATACAAATCTCCCAAGGTTTCAGTTATTCTTTCTTTAATAAAGTTAATTTCTGAATGAAATTTTTGAAATCTTTTTATGTCGTATATAAATAAATCTTCGTTGATATGACCATTGATCATCCATTCAGCTGTTACTTTTCCAGCTCCGCCACCGCTTCCAATTCCAATGCTATTAAATCCACAACAAACAAAAAAGTTTCTAATTTCTGGGACTTCACCTAATAATGTATTTGTATCTGGAGTAAAAGATTCTGGTCCTGCAAAAAATTTTCTAACCCCTACTTTTTCTAAAAGTGGTACACGTTTAAATGACGCTTCTAAATAAGGTTCAAAATGGTCAAAATTTTCAGGAAATTCACCAAACGAAAAATCATTGGGAACTTTATTTGTTTTTTCAAAAGCTGGAATTGATTTTCCCTCAAAAATTCCAACTAATAATTTTCCAGCATCTTCTTTTAAATATAATCTATCATCAAAATCTCTTAATACAGCTAATTTTTTAGGCAAATCTTTAATTGGTTCGGTAATTATATAAAAATGTTCCGCAGGATATAAAGGTATGCTAATGCCAAGCTCCTCTCCTATTTGTCTTGACCACATTCCAGTTGCTAAAACTAAATATTCGCATTCAATTATTTGGTTTTTGACTTTAACTCCAGATACTCTTCCATTCTTAACTAAAATTTTTTCAACAGGACTTTTTTCAAATATTTGAACACCTAATTCTTTTGCTGCTTTCGCCAATAAATTAGTTACTCCAATTGGATCTGCTTGACCATCACCAGGCATAAAAATACCGCCCAAAATATCTTTTTCATTTATTATTGGATAAATTTTTTTTATTTGATCAATGTTTAATACTTCTACATGAACATCAAATAGTTGTGCGGTAGTTGCTTGCCTTTGTAGTTCTTGCCATCGCCCCTTGGTCGTCGCTATTGACAAAGCCCCATTTAATTTTAATCCCGCTGAAAAATTTATTTTTTTTTCTAATTCTTTATATAAGTCTGTCGTATACTTTCTTATTTTAGTAACAGCAGCCGTAGGTCCTAATTGACTTACCAGGCCAGCTGCATGCCAAGTGGTGCCTGATGTAAGTTGATCTCTTTCAAGCAAAATAACATCTTTCCATCCAAATTTTGCTAAATGGTAAGCTGTAGAACAACCAGCAACACCACCACCAATAACGATAGCTTTTGTGCTTTTGGGTATCGATTTATTCATTTTTGTTTATTTTTTTTTCAAACAATATCATAGCAATCCCAAACAATATAATAGCACCACCAAAAAAAACTTCAGTAGAAGGATCTTCCCCAAGTAAAAAAATGGCAGTTGATAATCCTGTTAATGGCAAAAGAAGCATGAGAGGCATTACTTTATGAACGGGATTGCGGCCCATTACTTGGTACCAAGTTCCGTATGCTATTGGTTGCATGATAAGTCCAAGAAAACCAACTATTAGCCATCCTTGTATATCTGCAGATGAAAGATAATTAATTGTATTTCCGTCAAAAATGAAAGAACCCAATAAGAGCATGGGTCCAGAAAATAAACAAACCCAAGCAGTAACTGCAAGCCCACCTATTTTTTTACTAATTGGTTTAGCCATAACCATTCCCAGTGACCAAGCAAATGCTCCAGTAAGCAATAATAGGACTCCTATTAATTTACCTTCAAGATTTGGAGCTCCTAGTAAAATGAAAAGACCTATGAAAGCAATTATAATACCTAAAATATTTTTTAATCCTGGTTTTTCTTTAAATAAGAAATAAGCAATTATAACACCGAAAGGTACTTCTGTATGTACTAAGAGTATGGAAGATGATGCATCAACACTATTTAAGCCTGTATAAACTAAACCATATGTTAATGTTCCTCCGATAAGTGAAACTATAAATAAATCTTTAAGTAGTTTCTTTGGAATGGGAACCCACCAAATTAAAATTAATGCTGCTATAGTAAACCTTAAACCCATTAATAAAAAAGGTGGAAATTGTTGCATCGCTGGTTTTGCTATAGCAAAACCAAAACCTAAAAGTAATGGCGCACACAATGCCAATAGAATATCACGAAGTTTCATCCGTGATTCTCACAGATTTGATTTAGATGCATAATTTATTTTATCGGAATTCTTTTCTTGGGATCAAAGAAAGGTAATGGAACAACTTTTGCTTTTAAATTTGCATAAGGCGATCTTATTTCAAACTGTGTATCATTTTTTGCATATTCAATAGGAATGAAAGCATATCCAATATTTTTTTTAAGTCTTGGAGAAAAGCATTTAGATGTAACATAACCAATTTCTTTTTTATCATCAAATACTGGCCAATGATCAGGTACAAAATAGCCAGGCGTATATTGAGGTGGAACAACTTTACTTATCGGATCTCCAAGAATTTCAATACCAACTAATTTTCTTTTAATGCCTTCTTTTTTAATTTTTTTAAGCGCTTCCTTTCCAACAAAATCAGCTTCCATATCTAGATCAATTAATCTATCCATTCCAATTTCAAAAGGGTTGTCTGTAACTCTCATATCTTGAAAATATGAAAAGATTCCAGCTTCAACTCTTCTGATTTGCGATGGACCAGTTGGTGCTATTTTATATTGTTTTCCAGCAGCCATGATCTTTTCATATAATTCAGCTCCACGCTTTCCATCTCTAAGATAAACTTCATAACCAATTTCACCGCTCCACCCAGTTCTTGAAATAACTACTGGAATGCCATTTAAATCTGTTTGTTTACACCAGTAGTATTTTAGGTCATTAATCCATGACCCAAATAAATCGTTCATTAATGCTCTTGATTTTGGTCCTTGAACTTGTAATGGAGATACATCTGGTTCTCTTAATTCAATATCATACTTATCTTTACCGGCAACACCCATGGCCCAAAGTAAAAGATCGCTATCCGAAATTGAATACCACCAATGATCTTCTGCTAATCTTAATAGTATCGGATCGCTTAGAATACCACCTTCATAGTTTGTATTTAAAACATATTTGCATTGATCAACCGCACAATTTGATAAATTTCTTGGAGTTAATAACTGTGTAAATTTTGTTGCATCTGGTCCTTTAATTTCCACTTGGCGCTCTACAGATACATCCCAAAGTGTAACATCATTAACTAAACTCCAAAAATCTTCTTCTGGAGTATTATAATAAACTGGAAAGTACATGTGATTATATGTTGTATACTCTTTGCAACCCCATGCTAAAGTAGATTCAAAAAATGGTGATTTTCTAATTCGTGTTCCAAAGCCTAGATGTGGCTTAGGTGGTGTATTTGTTCTTGTTGCCATGAATCTCCTCCGAAAATTTGAAATATGCTTTATTTTATTTTAATTGTCTAGATGGATTCGTTTAAGCAGTTAATTTTTTATTTTCTGGATCGTAGACAACTTTATTGAGTATTTTTGCTTTTCTTTTTTTTCCTTGAATTTCAATCTCTAAATTAGAGGATTCTATCAAATCGGATTTTATATAAGCAAATGCCAGACTTTTTTTGCTTCTAAATCCGTAACTCCCTGATGTAACTACACCCACTACTTTATTATTTTGATAAACTGGTTCGTTTCCTCTTGCATCAACGTTATCCACATCAACTTCAAGATGAACAATTTTTATATCAACTCCTGATTGAATTTTCTTTTTAAGAGCTTGTGCTCCAATAAAATTATTCTTTTTTTTCAAATTAAAAAAACGATCCATTCCAGCTTCAACTAAACTAATTTCACCAGTTAGTTCACTACCCCATCCTCTATAAGCTTTTTCCATTCTCAAAGAATTTACAGCATAAGTTCCAAAATTAATTATTTTTTCTTTTTTGCCTGCTTCATAAATAGCATTATATAATGATTCCATTTGGTTCATAGGATGATGAAGTTCCCATCCTAATTCACCGACATAATTTACTCTTAAAGCCCTTACTGGAATTTTATTAATTAAAATTTCCTTTCCTTTAAGCCAGGGAAAGCCGTTATTATGCAAATTTTGAGAAGTTAATTGAGAAAGCACTTTTCTAGAATTTGGTCCTGCTAAAACAAGCACGCCATAGTCTTGTGTAACATTTTTTATATTTACATTTTCTTTTTTATGATGATTAAACCAATCCAAATCTCTTATTTCTGAAGCAGTAGAAGAAAGTACATAAAAAATATTATTTGGAAGTCTAGTAATTGTTAATTCGCTTTGAATACGGCCTTTTTCATTCAGCATATGAGTAAGAACTATACTTCCATCTTTTTTTGGAATTTTGTTTGCACATAAACGATCTAAAAAAGATTCACTATCTTTTCCAGAAATTTCATATTTTGCAAAGGTGCTTAAATCTAATATGCCAACATTATTTTGAACATTTTCACATTCTTTTTGAACATAAGAAAAGGCATTAGTTCTTTTAAAACTATACTTTTCTTTCATTCCTTTTTTTCCAAACCAGCATGGCTTTTCCCAACCATAGGAATCTAAATATATAGCGCCTAACTCTTTTAATTTGTTATAGATAGGTGTTGTTTTCATGGGCCTGCCAATTTCAATGCTTTCGTTTGGTAATGGAGTAAAATACATTCGTTTATATTGATCTGATGATTTCTTAATTGCATAATCTTTATTTGCCCAACTCATGTATCTTCTCGGTTCAAACTCCAACATATTGATATCCGCATCCCCATAAATCATCCATTGAGCCATATATTTTCCCGCTCCTCCTCCTTGGGCAATCCCGATGCTTGCTCCACAAAACATCCAAAAATTTTTTAATCCTGGAGCTGGCCCTGCAAGAAAATTGTCATCCGGTGTATGAGTGATAGGTCCGCAAATAATTTTTTTAATACCAACATCTTTAAACTCAGGTATTCTATTCATTCCAATATTCAAATGTTCTTCAATTCTATCAAGTTCAGGCTCCAATAGCTCCATGTCAAATTTCCAATCCATACCATTTAAAGCCCAACATTTTGTATTTTTTTCATAAGGACCAATTAACAAACCTTTTCCTTCCTGC
>CACKTW010000029.1 GCA_902603215.1 uncultured Pelagibacteraceae bacterium | reverse complement strand
TTCTACTAGTACTTTTTTAGAGGTTTTTTGAATTTCAGTTATAACATTATTAGGCAAATCTTCGTCTGGAAAATCAATTTTAGCTTCTACATAAGACAAGATCTTTAAAAGTTTCTTTCTCCATGAATTAAATTGCTCTGAAGATTTTCCATTCATAATTTTAACTGCTTGCTTTCTTTGAATTTCTGTTTCTGATGAAATTAAATCTGCAATACTCTCTGCTTTCAGCAAATTTATCTTTCCATTTTGGAAAGCTCTCTTTGTAAATTCTCCAGGCTCAGCTAAACGACAATTTTTAATTTTTGAAATAGAAAGATGTAGGGCGTTAACCACTGCTCGACTACCATGAACATGAAATTCGGCTAAATCCTCACCTGTGTAGCTATTAGGGCCAGGAAACCATATAATTACGCCTTCATCTATCAGCTCATTAGTATTGATTTTATTGATCTTTCTAAGCGTAGCCACTCTTGGAATGGGCAAATCTTCTCCGGTTATCTGTTTTATCACTTCAGAAGTGTTTTTTCCTGAAACACGCACTACTGCAACCCCTGAAATGCCTGCGCCAGATGATAGTGCATAAATAGTCATAAAGTTTGGTATAGTTTCTCATGGAAATAATAGTTTTACAACATATTAAAGTTGAAGACCCAGGATACATTAAAAATCTGATGCTTTCCGAAGGTATTAATCTTACAACTATAGAGCTGGATGAAGGTGAAAAAATTCCAAATGACCTTAAGAAATTTGATGCGATGTTTTGCATGGGTGGTCCCATGGATACATGGATGGAAAAAAAATATCCATGGTTAATTGAAGAGAAAAAAAAAATTAAAGACTTTGTTATAAATTTAAAAAAGCCATATTTAGGTTTTTGTTTAGGGTGTCAGCTACTAGGTGAAGTTGTTGGAGGAAAAGTAGTAAAATCAAACTCACCAGAAATTGGTATGTTAAATATCAATTTTCTTGAGAATAAAAAAAATGATAAATTGTTTTCTGAGTTTCCAGAAAAAATTACTTCTCTTCAATGGCACTCTTATGAGGTTCAAGGATTAGAAAATAATAAAGATATAACTTTATTAGCATCATCACCAGGGACAAAATATCAAATTTTTAAATATCAAAATCATGCATATGGAATTCAATTTCATATTGAAGTTAAAAATACCACTGTAAATGATTGGGGTTGTGTACCTGAATATAAATCTGCTTTAGAAGAACAGCTTGGCGAAGGTGCTCTGGAAAAATTTGATAAAGAGGCTAAAATAAATATGACTGCAATGAATAAATATTCATCTATTCTATATAAAAATTTTAAAGAAATTATTTTGTAATTTTGTCTGCAAATTTTCTTACAATTGGCGCCAATATAAAAGCTGCAATTACAGCTGTCGGGAAGGCATAAATCCAAGCATTAAAAAACCTGTTTAAATATTCAGAATCAGTTCCAGTATTTACAGCGGTTACAACCGCACACATTATTATGCTCATTCCAAATGCCATTATTAATATAAATACTATTTGTGATGGTTTTTTTGGTAACATTTAAGTATTAACCTTTCCTAATAAATTAACTATTAATACACCTGCTATAATTAATCCAAGTCCAATTATTGTATATAAATTTGGCGTTTGATTGAACTTAAAAACACCAATGAAAGTTGTTGCAATAATTGTAAGTCCGGCAAATGAAGCATAGGTAACTCCAACTGGTATGGATTTCATTACCAAGGACAATGTATACATACATAGAACTATTGTTATTCCAGTTAGCACACTTGGGAACAACAAAGTAAAACCATCTGCCATTTTGGCAAAGCTATTTGCTGCCGTTCCTAAAACAACTGCAACAATTAAAATTATATAAGCTGTAATATTTCCCATTTAATTAGAAGTGCATTTAGCGGTGATTTTGTTGCCGTCAAGATCACGAACATAGCCATAATAATTTCCATCTGACCTTATTCCTGGAGCTCCTTCGTCAACAGCACCATTTTCTAGAGCAGTTGCATGAAATTTATCCACTGCTTCTTTTGATTCAGCTAACAAAGCAACCATGGTGCCATTGCCTATTGTGGCAGGTTTTTTATTATGAGGTTTTGTTATGTAGAACTTAACTGCCTCAGGTTCATTTGAATGAGAGTAGCCGACATATCTTTTTGTAGTAGCAACTTTTTTTAATCCAAGATGAACAAAAATAGCATCATAAAATTTACTTGATTTATCAAGATCATTAGTTCCAACCATAACGAAACTAATAATTTTATTCATTACTTAGATATTTTGGTAGCGCCAGTTTCTTGGTAAATTACTTTACCATTTTTAAACTTAAAGTAGCTCATTACTGCTTCTTTGTTCCCATCGTTAAAAGTTACAAAAGCATGTTTAAACCCAACTTCATTATCTTCATAAAGAATTCTGACTTTTTCTTCGGTTACATCTCCAGATTTTAACCAATTAATAACGTCTTGCTTGCTTAGTATTTTACCAGATGTGTGCAGCAAAAATTTATAATCATCGTGCACAACTTCATTTGCAAGATTTGCATCGCGATCGGCTATTGCTTTAGTTAATTTTTCTATAATAGACATAAATTTAAGCTGGTTTATTCATTGAGGTAAAAAATTCAGAATTATTTTTGGTTGCTTTGAGTTTAGAATTTAGAAATTCTATAGCATCCATTGTTCCCATTGAGCCGGTAATTCTTCTTAGTACATTCATTTTTTGTAAATCTGCTTTTTCAAATAACAATTCTTCTCTTCGAGTTCCTGAACGAGTAATATCAATGGCTGGGTAAATTCTTTTATCAGAAATTTTTCTATCTAATATTAATTCGCTGTTACCAGTTCCTTTAAATTCTTCAAAAATTACTTCATCCATTCTGCTTCCGGTATCAATCAAAGCTGTTGAGATAATTGTTAAAGATCCTCCTTGTTCAACATTTCTAGCAGCGCCAAAAAATCTTTTTGGTCTTTGCAGTGCATTCGCATCAACACCACCTGTTAAAACTTTTCCAGAGCTTGGTATAACTGCGTTGTAAGCTCTACCTAATCTTGTAATTGAGTCTAATAAAATAACTACATCTTTTTTATGTTCGACAAGTCTCTTGGCTTTTTCTATGACCATTTCAGCTACTGCAACGTGTCTCGAAGCGGGCTCATCAAACGTTGAGCTTATCACTTCTCCTTTAACTGTTCTTTGCATATCGGTTACTTCTTCTGGACGCTCATCAATTAATAAAACCATTAAATAACATTCTGGATGATTTGCTGCTAATGAGTGAGCTATATTTTGAAGAATAATCGTTTTACCTGCTTTTGGTGGAGATATAATTAAAGATCTTTGTCCTTTTCCTATAGGACTTACGAGATCAATTAATCTTGCCGTAAGATCAGGGCTTTTTTCAGTTTTTGCTTTTTCTATTTCCATTTTTAGCTGTTTATCTGGATAAAGTGGAGTTAAGTTATCAAAAGCAATTTTATTTCTTGTTTTTTCAGGATCTTCAAAATTTATTTTTCCAACCTTTAAAAGTGCAAAATATCTTTCTCCATCTCTAGGTGATCTAACTGGACCCTCAACAGTATCGCCCGTTCTCAAACCAAAACGTCTTACTTGGCTAGGGCTTACATAAATATCATCAGGACCCGGTAAGTAATTGGATTCTATGGCTCTTAAAAAACCAAACCCGTCCTGCAAAACTTCTAAAACCCCTACGCCCGTAATTTCTTCACCCTTTTGAGCAAGTTTTTTTAAAATAGAAAATAATATTTCTTGTTTTCTTAAAGTGCTTGGGTTTTCAATTTCTAGCTTTTCAGCCTTTGATATAAGTTCTTCTGAGCTTTGCTTTTTAAGTTCTTGGATATTCATAATTTTGTGTGAGTGTTTAAAGAAGTGATAAGCTCAATATAGTAATTATTTAAAATAATTTCAAGCCTACAAAGGCTTATAAATCACAATAAAAACAATTAAAATAAGTATAACTGTAGGTATTTCGTTGATAATTCTATAAAAGCGAGGGGTATTCTTATTTTGATCTAAGGCGAACTTATCCAAACAAACTTTAAGATAAAAATGATAAATTGTAAGCAAAATTACTAATCCAAATTTAATAATTAACCAAAAATTATCTGATAACTGATAATCATTTACTAAAACAAGCAAAATACCAAAAAACCAAGAAAGTACCATTGCTGGGTTCATTATATAATTCATTAATCTTTTCTCCATTAACTTAAATATTTCTGAGGCTTTTTTTTCATGACTATTCTCAGCATGATAAACAAATACTCTTGGCAAGTATAAAAGTCCTGCCATCCAGGAAATCACCGCTATAAGATGTATTGATTTAAATAATAAATATGTATTCATTTTCCTAAAAAAATTTTCATTTTAAAATTTACTTTATTGTTAAGCATGGACATTTTACATATTTATCAGGACACATTACTGACGAAACAAAGTTTTTTTTTGTTTCTTTTTGTAAAACCAGCTCTGTAAGTCCCATAATAAAATTTTCCTCTATACCTAATGCTGGTACTCTTTTATAGAAACTACAACCATTTTTTTTAGCTAATTTTTTATATTCAATATCTAGTTCTACTAGTGTTTCTGAATGTTCTGAGACAAAAGCCACAGGAACTATAACGATGCCTCTTTTTTCTTTGGAATATTGAATAATTACTTCATCTGTAGATGGCCCAATCCATTTCAAGGGGCCCACGCGACTTTGATAACTTATTATATAATCAAGATTTTCATCTTTTAATTTGGATATTATGTCTTCGACGGTTTTTTCTACTTGCCACTGATAAGGGTCACCTTTTTTTATTTTGCTTTCTGGCAAACCATGAGCAGAAAAAATTAGTTTAAAGTTTTTATTTTCTAAATTTTTTATTGTTTTTCTAATAAGATTGACATGAGACTCTATAAAATTATTTTCTGTTGGATAACAACATATGGTTTTAGTTTTAACTACATAATTTTCTTTTTTACATACTTCATTCCATTCTCTAATGGAAGACCCCGAGGTTGTTGCTGAAAACTGAGGATAAAGAGGCAAAAGTATTATTTCTTTTGGATCATATTCTTTTACTTTTTTAATTATATCTGAGGCGCGTGGATTCCAACATCTCATAACAACAAAACATTTATAATCACCTTTTTTTAATAAGTTCTCTTGCAATTTTTGTGCCTGTTTTTCCGTTAACTCAAGAATGGGGGATTTGTTTCCAATTTCTCTATAAATATTTTGAGCTATGGGAGATCTTCTTTTTGAAATAAATTTGGCCAAAGGATATCTAATAAAAGACGGTATACTAATTATAGCAGGATCATTAAATAAATTAAAAAGAAACGGCTCAACATTTTCTAAACTGTCTGGTCCTCCAAGATTAAATAAAATGACAGCTTTTTTCATAGTTATTTTTCATAATTTCTCACTATTTCAACAATAGCACCAATTGTTTCAGGTTTTGTTTCTGGTAAAACGCCGTGTCCTAAATTAAAAATATATGGATAATCTTTAAAAACTTCTAAATATTTTGCTACGTTTTTTTTTATATTTTCGTTGTCTGTAAGTAAAATTTTAGGATCTAACCCTCCTTGAATTGGAAGATTATTAAAATTGTTTACGACCCACTTAGGATCAATATTATAATCAATACTCAAACATGAAGGTT
>CACKTW010000028.1 GCA_902603215.1 uncultured Pelagibacteraceae bacterium | reverse complement strand
ATTTATTAATATCAAATTTTTGCATTATTTTATTTGGCTACTTTAATTTACTTAAATTAAAAAAAGTATAAAATATATTTTAAATGGAAAAGAGCAATTCAAATTATCTTAAAAATTTAAATGAAAATCAGCATAAATCAGTCATTAATATCGACGGACCATGCCTAATTGTTGCGGGAGCTGGTTCAGGCAAAACAAAAGTACTTACGACAAGAGTCGCTCATATTTTAAAAACAAAAAAAGCATGGGGAAATCAAATACTTTGTGTAACCTTTACAAACAAGGCTGCAAAAGAAATGCAAAACAGAGTTAGTGGATTAATTAATAAATCTTCTTCGGGAATTCCTTGGCTTGGAACTTTTCATTCCTTGAGTGCTAAATTTTTAAGAAAACATGCTAGTGCAGTTAATTTAAACTCAAACTTCACTATTATTGATCAAGATGACCAGGTAAGATTAATTAAAAATATTTGTAAAGCTAAAAATATTGATATTAAAAAAATTTCTCCAAATTTTATAATTGCTGTAATAAATACATGGAAGAACAAAGGTCTTCTTCCTGAAAAAGTAATTGTTAATAAAAGCAATGTCTTTGAGAAAGGTATTTTGGATGTATACAAAATTTATCAACAAAAACTTCTAGATCTGAATGTTTGTGACTTTGGAGATTTACTTCTGCATTGTGTAACTATCTTTGAAAATAATAAAGACATTCTAGATGTTTATACAAATAATTTTAAATATATTTTGGTTGATGAATATCAAGATACTAATTTTATTCAAAGCAAATGGTTAAATTTACTTGCAAGCAAAAATAAAAATATTTGTTGTGTAGGTGATGACGATCAATCTATCTATAGTTGGAGAGGAGCTGAAATTAAAAATTTTTTAAATTTTGATAAAACTTACAAAAAAAGCAAAATAATACGATTGGAACAAAATTATAGATCTACTCAAAATATTTTGTCAGCTGCTTCTAGTTTGATTTCTAACAATGATGGTAGATTAGGAAAAAAACTTTGGACATCTGGGGAGGCGGGAGAATTGGTAAACTTGTCTTGCTATAAAAATGGTAAAGATGAAGCAATTAATATTGCGGACATAATTGAAAAAAAATTAAAAAAAAATTTTTCACTCAATAATGTTGCAATACTTGTCAGAGCGATATTTCAAACACGTGAATTTGAAGAGAGATTTCTCAAAATGGGTATTGGATACCGAATTGTAGGCGGAACAAAATTTTATGAACGTGCAGAAATTAAGGATTGTGTCTCATATCTTAGATTAATATTTCAAAAAAAAGATGATTTAGCATTTGAAAGAATAATCAACAATCCCAAAAGATCTGTTGGTGAAAGTTCTTTTAAAAAAATAAATGAATATGCAAATAAAAATAAAATTTGTTTGGAAGACGCATGTCATAAATTAATACAAATGAATGCCATTAAACCAAAAACAAAACAAGGTATTTTAATTTTTTTAAATCAGCTTAATAAATGGAGACAAGATCTCTTAAAAAACAATCATAATAAATTATTAGAAGTTGTTTTAGATGAATCGGGATATTCGGCAATGTTAAAAAACAAAAAAGATTTAGAAAATGAAAATAGATTAGAAAATATAAAAGAACTTTTAAATGCAATGAAAGAATTTAATAACCTAGAAGGTTTTTTAGAACATGTGTCTTTGGCAACTTCGATAGATCAAGATTGGCAAGGAGAAAAGGTTAATTTAATGACAATGCATGCATCTAAGGGACTCGAATTTGATATAGTTTTTTTACCTGGTTGGGAGGAAGGTCTATTTCCTCATCAAAAAACTATCCAAGAAAGAGGAGATGAAGGTTTGGAAGAAGAAAGAAGATTGGCTTACGTTGGGATCACTAGAACAAAAAAAAAAGCATATATATCATTTGCCATGAATAGATTTTATCAAGGAGATTGGTTAGGAAGTTTTGCTTCTAGATTTATTGATGAGCTTCCAAATGAAAATATTGAAAAGTTTGATTTTGATCAAAATGAGAATAAAGATTTTGAATTTAATCAAGATCTTGATTATGAAGAAGGAGCAAGAAGTCCTGGTTGGTTAAGATTACAAAAAAAATTAAAAAATAAATAAATGATTAAAGATAATTTAAAAAATTTAAGAAAAAAAATTACAGAAAATAATCTTGATGGATACTTAGTGCCAAAAAATGATGAATATTTTAATGAATATGTACATCCGTCCAAAGATAGATTAAATTTTATTTCAAATTTTTCGGGTTCTGCCGGATTTGCAATAATTTTAAAAAATAAAAAATATTTGTTCGTTGATGGAAGATATACAATACAAGCTCAAATTCAGTCTGGAAAGAATTTTAAAATTATCACCATGCCTCAAAAATTTCCTAGAAATGTATTAAAATCGAAAAAAAAACTCAAAATTGGTTTTGATCTTAAGTTGCATAATGAGTCGCAGTTAAATTATTTTTTTAATATTAAAAACATTATTCTTAAACCTTTAAATAAAAATTTAATCGATATTATTTGGTCTAAAAAACCAAAAGATAAGATTAAACCTTTTTTTTCACTTTCAAAAAAAAATGCAGGGCAAAGCTCGCAGAAAAAAATTGAAAAAATAAAAAAAGTTCTGTTAAAAAATAAAGCAGACTATTTATTGGTTACTGCACCAGAAAACGTTGCATGGATTTTGAATATTAGAGGTCATGACTCAGCTTTTTCCCCTATACCAAATGCGAGATTATTAATTAGTAGCAAAGGAAATATTGATTTATTTTCAAAAATTAAAAAGATAGTAAAAATAAAAAAAAATTTTTCTAAAAAAATATCTTTTCATGATGAAAATGAAATTGAAAAAAAGCTTATAAACTTAAAAAAAAATAATATTTGGCTAGATAGTTTGTCCTGCTCAATTAAATTTAAATATTTGCTTAACGAAAATAATAAAATAATAGAAAAAATAGATCCTATTTATTTGTTAAAATCTGTAAAAAATCCTACTGAAATAAAAAATATGAGAAAAAGTCATATATTTGATGGTGTGGCATTAACAAAATTTTTATTTTGGTTAAAGCAGAATATAAACAAAAAAAAAATTACAGAATTGGACACTAAATTTAAATTAGAAAAATTCAGAAAAGAGAATAAAAATTATTTGTTCCCTAGTTTTAATACTATATCTAGTTCTGGACCAAATGGTGCAATCATCCATTACAAAGCAACTCCAAAAAGTAACAGGCTTATAAAAAAAACAGATATTTTTTTATGTGATTCTGGTGGGCAATATAAATATGGTACAACCGATGTAACAAGAACAATATGTTTTTCTAAGCCCCACAAAAGAATTAAAGATATTTTTACTTTAGTTCTAAAAGGTCATATTGGTGTTGCAACCTTCAAATTAAACAAAAATACAACTGGAAAAAAAATTGACAAAGTTGCAAGACATCCACTTAAAAAAGAAGGCAAGGACTATGCTCATGGGACAGGTCATGGTGTTGGATATTTTTTAAATGTACATGAGGGTCTCCACTCAATTAGTAAATTTGGCAAGGTTAAATTTTCTGAAGGAATGGTTGTTTCTAATGAACCAGGTTATTATGAAAAAAATAAATTTGGTATAAGAATTGAAAATTTGCTGTTTGTTGATAAATATAAAAAACAAATTAAATTTAAAAATTTAACAATGGCCCCTATAGAAAAAGAATTAATAAACTATGATCTTCTAAATGAAAAAGAAAAACTATATTTGAAAGAATACCATGAACAAGTTTATAAGAATATTTCACCATATCTTAAAAAAGTAGAAAAAGAGTGGCTTAGATCACATATTAATTAACTCGTTCCATTTTTTTTCTGTAATAATCTTAACATTTAAATTTTTTGCTTCATTTAATTTTCTATTAGTGGGTTTATTTCCAATAATGAGATAATTTAATTTTTTGCTAACCGTACTAACTATTTTTCCTCCTAAATTTTCAACAAGGCTTTTTGCTTCTGCTCTGCTCATACTATTTAACGTTCCTGTAAACATCAAAGTTTTGCCAGACAGTTTGCTATTTGAAGAAACAATTTTATGATCATCAATTTTTAACTCTTTGATTAGCTCATTCGTTACTTCAGTATTTTTTTTGTTAGAACAAAATAAGTCAATAGATTTAATCTGAATTTCACCTATTCCATCAATAGAATTTAAATTTTTTAAATTTTCATCTTTTTTCTTAAAATCAAGCAAATTTTTAAACTTCTGAACTGATCCAAAACAACCGGCAATCAATTTTGCATTTTCTTGGCCAATATGTCTAATTCCCAAAGAATAAATAAATTTATCTAGACTAATTTTTTTTGAAGTCTCAATTGCATATTTTAAATTTAATGCAGATAATTTCCCCCAGCCATCTAGATTTTGAATTCTATTAAAATCGATTTTAAATATATCTTGTGGAAATCTTATAATTTTTAATTCCCAAAATTTTTCTACAACCTTTTTTCCAAAACCATCAATATTTAAAGCTTCTTTTGAAACAAAATGTTTTATTCTTTCAATTGCTATTTTTTCACATTGAAATCCTTCTGACGGACATCGTCTGACGGCATCGTATTTTTTTGTTAATTTGTTAAATTCTTTGATTGCCACAGAACCACACGAAGGACATTTGTCAGGAAAAATATATTTTTTTGAATTTTTTTTTCTTTTGCCTATATCGACAGACAAAACATGCGGAATTACATCTCCCGCCCTCTCTACTTCAACAGTATCACCTATTCTTATATCTTTTCTATTTATCTCATCTTCGTTGTGCAAGCTTGCATTTGATACAACAACTCCACCAATATTAACTGGTTTTATTTTTGCAACAGGTGTTAAAGCTCCCGTGCGACCTACCTGAATATCTATATCTATGATTTCAGAAAATGAACTATCTGCAGAAAATTTATGAGCAATCGCCCATCTAGGTGCATTTGCAACAAAACCTAATCTTTTTTGTAAATTAAAATCATTTAATTTATAAACTAATCCATCAATATCATAATCTAAATCAAATCTTTTTTTTTCAAATTCTTCATGATGTTTTAGTAAATTTATTAGTCCAGAAATTACTTTGTTAAATTTGCTTGTCTTAAAACCCCAATCGCCTAAATATTCTAGAAATTCTGATTGTTTTTTTAAGCTTAAATTATCAGAATAACCATAAGTATATGCTATGAAATTTAAAGGTATCTTTTTTGTTTCGGTCGCATCTTTTTGCCTAAGCGTTCCAGATGCTGCATTTCTTGGGTTTGCAAATTTATCTTTGATTTTTTCAAAATCTCTATTTGTAATAAATACTTCTCCCCTAATATCTATATCTTTCGGAAAATTATTTGAATTAACCTCTTTTGGAATATCAGATATTGTTCTAAGATTTTCAGTAATTAGTTCGCCCTCCACTCCATTTCCTCTTGATAAACCCGATACAAATTTTCCATTCTTGTATGTCAGTGATGCTGATATTCCATCAATCTTTGGCTCTACGCTATATTCAAGATCTTGGTATTTCTTTAAATTTAAAAAATTAAAAATTTTTTTTTCAAAATTTTCTAAATCATCTTTTTCAAATGCATTAGATAAAGAAAGCATTCGCGTCCTATGTTTTGATTTAAGAAAATTTTTTGAAGGTTTGTGTCCAATAGAAAAAGATGGTGAATTTTTATT
>CACKTW010000027.1 GCA_902603215.1 uncultured Pelagibacteraceae bacterium | reverse complement strand
ATTTTTCAAAAGTTATTTGTTTTGTTATCCATTTTTCATAATCTTTTTTTTCATCCACAATTACTCGTCCTCTCATAGCGTAATGACCGGTTCCACAAAATTCTGCGCACAATACCTCGAAATCTCCAGTTCTTGTTGGTGTTAACCAATAATAAGTAATGAGACCAGGAACCATATCCATTTTGCCTCTAAATTGAGGAACATAGAAATTATGAAGTACATCAAGTGATCTAAGTTCAAATTTTACAGGCTTGTCAATTTCTAAATGAAGAACTTCGCTATCAACTAATAAATCATCCATACCATTTTTATCTTCTGCTATTAATCCAAAAGGATTTTCGTCAGTAATATATTTAATATCTGTTTTTCCAAGAATACCATCATCACCTGGCAATCTGTATTTCCATCCCCATTGGTATGCGAGAACTTCAATTTTTAAAGCATTTTTTGGAACGGTAACATATTTATCCCAAACTACTAAACCTGGAGCTAATAGTGCAGCAACTCCCAAAGTGGTAATCCAAGTTAAATGAAATTCTAATTTCTTATCTTCTGGTTTGTATTCTGATTTTCGATCTTTTTGATATCTATATTTCCAAACACACCAAGCCATGAAAAGACAAATTGCTACAAAAACTGCTCCAGTAATCCAGAAAGTTAATAAAATTGTGTCATCCATTCCTCCCCAATTTGAAGCAACAGGTGTCCACCACCATGGTGACCAAAAGTGAAATACCACCGAGGCAACAGTTATAATTAAAAATACATTTGCTACTATTAATGCGTACATATTTTTTTAAGCATTTTTTACAATAAAAATTGTAAACAATATCACTCCTAAAATTATTATATGGTTTCCTAAATCAAACCATCCAAGTTCTTCATTTTTTTTATCAACTAAATTTTTCCATCTTCTTCTATTTTTATTTTCGGCAACAGCTGTTTCTTTTTTTGACCAAATATGTTTTTGCGAAATATAAAGCCAAGATAGATATATAAACAATATTAACAAAACTACCATCGTTCCTAGAATTGAATATGAACTGCTCATTTTTTTAAATTAAGTTATTTTTATTTATTATATAAAAATATACAGTTTTTTGTTTGCGACAAATTTGACTCATATCAAATTATTTAAGCTAAATTGACCTCAAATTAAGGGCTGAATTCACAATTGAAAGGGCTGAGATAGCAGCTGTCTCTGACCTAAGAATATTTTGACCTAAGGAAAAAGAAAATGAATCATTTTTTTCAATTATCAATTGTCTTTCATTTTCAGAAAAATCTCCTTCTGGACCTATTAGAATACAAATAGGACCTTTCTTTTTTTTTAATAAATTTTTTTCTATATTATGGTTATCAGAATTAATATCACAAAAAATCAAAGTTCCATCTTTCGGAAATGAATTAAAAAAAAATTTAAATGATGTTAATTTATTAATTTTTGGAATAGACAATCGATTTGATTGTTCACAAGCCTCGACTATAATTTTTTCAACTCTTTTTGTATTTAAATTATTCACAGATGATCTATCACATAAAATTGGACAAAACATTTGAATGCCCAGCTCTGTCGTTTTTTGTATCATAAAATTTAATGGATTTTGTTTAATGGGAGAAAAAGCTAACCAAATATTATTTTCATTTTCTTTGCTTCTTATTTTTTTTAAAATCTTTATAGTAGCACTGTTTTTTTCATAATTTTCAATAACAGCATTCCATTCTCCGCTCATATTAAAAATTGAAAAATTTTCACCTATTTTTAACCTCATAACATCTTTTAAATAATGAGATTGATTTTTTTTCAAATGTGCTATTAAATCACTTTGAATTTTCTCAGAAAAATATAGTCTTATTTTTTTAGACATGAAAAAAAGTTTATTAATATCTTTATTGATAGTATTATTTTTATCAAATTATAATACTTTTGGAAAAACTATGAAAGAATTACCTTATCATCATTTGCCAGATGGAACTTTTAGAAATCCAGAAGGTTCTCCTAGGATAGAAGATTTTGGCTTTAACTGGAGTTTTAAAGTATTCAATGAAGAAAAAAAAAAGATTAATATTGATGTTCCATCAGATCATATCATAAATAAAAAAGAAGTTTTAGAAAATCTTAAAAAATATAAAAATAATGATTATGTAGTTTGGATAGGGCATGCCACATTTTTAATTAAACTGGGAAATACTACTATCATTACCGATCCTGTTTTTGAAAAAAATATGGGACCTTTAATTTTTGGTCCCAAAAGATATGTCGATCCCGCAATTAATCTTAAAGAAATACCAGAAGTAAATTTATTTTTACTAACACATAATCATTATGACCACTTAAGCACTAGAACTATACAAAGATTTCCTTACAAAAAAGCTAAAGTTTTGGCTCCTCTCAAACTTGAAAAATACTTTACAAGAAATGGTTATTCAGATGTAAAAGAAATGGATTGGTATGATGAAATAAGAGTAAACGATTTAAAAATTACTTTCGTGCCTGCGGTTCATTGGTCTAAAAGAAGTCTATGGGATACAAACAAAACTTTGTGGGGTAATTTTTTAATAGAATATAAAGATAAAAAAATATTATTTAGTTGCGATACTGGTTATGGAAATATTTATAAAAAACTTGGAGAAAAATACGGACCTATTGATTTAACTTTTATTAATATAGGAGCCTACAATTTTTATCCAATGTCGCCACGAAAAGATAAATCTATTTATCATGCAAATCCTGAAGAAGCTTTAAATATTGCCCAAGATTTAAAAAGCAAAAAAGTAATTGGAATGCACTGGGGAACAGTTGTATTATCTCTTGAGCCAATTATGGAGCCGCCTGCCCGCTTTAAAGAAAACGCAGAGAAATATGGTTTCAAAAAAGAAGATGCGATTATATTTAAAATAGGTGAATTGCAAAAATTAGAGGACTTATTATGAAAATAGAAAATGTCAGAGCTTCTGTGTTCGATGCATATGGAACTCTATTTGATGTAAATTCTGCTGCTGCAAAATGCAAAGAAAAACTTGGAAGTAGGTGGGAAGGTTTTGCTAATGCATGGAGAACTACTCAGCTTGAATATACGTGGTTAAGAAGTCTTATGAAAAAGCACAAAAATTTTTGGGAAATCACTGAAGACTCTTTAGATTACACCATGGAAACTTTTAAAATAAACAAAGAGATGAAAAATGAATTATTAGATTTATATAAAAAACTTAGCCCCTACCCTGAAGTCAAAGAATGCTTGGAAAAACTTAAAGCTAAAAAAATTAAAATAGCTATTCTATCTAATGGAACCCCAGATCTTCTAAAAGAATTGGTAGAAAGTAACAATATTCAAAATTATTTTGATGATATTTTTTCTATTGAATCCGTTGGAATTTACAAGCCTGATTCAAGAGTTTATGAAATGCCAATTAAAAAATATGATTGTAAACCTGAAAATATTTGTTTCTTGAGCTCAAATACGTGGGATGTTTCTGGTGGAGGCATTTATGGTTATAACGCCGTATGGGTCAACCGATCCAACAAGATTTTTGATAAATTAAGCTACAAACCAAAACTTGTTATTAATAATTTAAAAGAATTACTTAATATAATATAAAACAATGGTAGATTTGTAAAAAATGAAAGCCATAAAATTTGAAAAATTTGGAGGTCCTGAAGTTTTAAAAGTTGTAAATATAGATTTAAAAAAACCTCGGGAACAAGAAGTTTTGATAGAAAACAAGGCTGTTGGATTAAACTATATAGACACTTATCATCGTTCTGGCTTGTATCCTGTTGAATTGCCTTCAGGAATTGGTTTAGAAGGCGCAGGTATAATTAAATCAATTGGTTCAAAAGTTAAAGAATTTTCAATTGGAGATCATGTAGCTTATGCCGCTGCACCAATTGGTTCTTATTCAACACATAGAATTTATTCAGAAAAAAATTTAGTTAAAGTTCCAAAAGAATTAGATCTTCAAACAGTTGCAACCTTAATGACCAAAGGTCTTACTACTTTTTATTTGCTCCATAAAACATACCCTGTAAAATCAAGCGATACCGTATTGTTTCATGCGGCTGCTGGTGGAGTTGGGCAAATTTTTTGCCAATGGGCCAAAAGTTTAGGGTGCAAAGTGATTGGAACAGTTGGCTCAGATGAAAAAGTTAAAATAGCGAAAAAAAACGGTTGTGATCTAGTTATTAATTACTCAAAAGATGATTTTGTAAAAAGGGTAAAAGAGTTTACAAGTGGAAAAGGTGTCCCCGTTGTATATGATGGTGTGGGGAAAAATACCTTTGCAAGTTCAATGGAATGTCTACAAACAAGAGGTATGATGGTTTCTTTTGGAAATGCATCAGGACCTGTAGAAAACATTGATATAAAAAAAATGATACAGCCCAAGGGCTTGTTTTTTACAAGGCCAAGTATTGTACATTATATTTCGCAAAGAGATGAACTAATAGAAGCTTCTAATAAAGTTTTTGAAAAGGTAAAATTTGGAAAAGTAAAAATAGAGATCTTCAAAAAATATGAACTTAACGATGCTGTTCAATCCCATATTGATTTAGAAAGTAGAAAAATAATTGGTCCAGCAATACTTATTCCATAAAAAACCAAAGAATAACACCAACTAACGCAAGTATACTTATTAAAGCTCTAACTCCAATTAAGTATCTCGAAACTTCTTTCGATTTTGAAATTGTTTCTTTTTTGCCCGCACCAAATCTGATAACAAAATAAAACAGTAATAATAAACCCAAAATTACAATAAGAATTAATTCTTTTTCTAACATTTTTTAGTTTTGTTCTCACTATTCTTAAGATTAAGAAATTTTTCTTGAACTACAATTTTATTATCATTCACTAAATTAACTTTTGGTTTTGATTTTAATATGATTGGCAAAAACAAGCCCAACGCATATAAAATTATAATACAAAAAGCAGCGATTATGAAAGCTCTAATAGCATTTAATTTCATAGTTAATTAAATAAACTTTTAAATAAGTTTTTTCCTTAAAAAAATTTAGTCAAATTGTCTCGATTGTTTATCTTAAATCTATCTTCATATCAGATAAATGCAATTTTAAAGATTCTGTGGATAGATGTATATCTCTTATAAAAAAAATAACTGAAACTATCATTGCCAAACAGCAAGATCCAAAAATAATCCTTGCTATAAAAATAGCATCTAAATAAAGGGCAAAAACAGTTAACATATTAAACAGAAAGCCAAAGCTTGCACATGCAAGTGTATACTTTAACCATCTAACTCTTCCATTTAAATTGATAAGCTGTTTTTCCCATTCTGGAGGAATGTGTTTTTCCCAAACATATTCGTCATGAATTTTTCTTATCAAAGCGCTTAGAGTATGAAAACGATTTCCGTAAACACTCATCAAAAGCGGAATGGCCGGAAACATTAATGCTGTAACGGTATAATCTACATTCATAACGAATCAATTTGATTATGGATCTAGCCTTTGTTATTTACAAGCTTTATCAATGAAAAATATTAAAATCTTTATTGACCTAACAAGATTAAATAAGCCAATTGGTTTTATGCTTTTGTTTTGGCCAAGTATTTGGGGATTAACACTTGGTTTTAATAGAACCAATGATATTACCCTTTATTTTTTTTACATAATTTTATTTTTTTTAGGATCTGTTCTTATGAGAAGTGCCGGATGTATTATTAATGATATAGCCGACAAAGATTTTGATAAAAAAACTCAAAGAACAAAAAATAGACCAATTCCATCTGGAAAAATTTCAATATTTAAATCACTTATTTATACAACTGTCCTGTGTCTGTTAGCTTTCATTATACTATTGCAATTTAATAAATTAACCTTTGTGCTTGGGTTAATTTCAATGCCGCTAGCTTTTTTATATCCTTTTATGAAAAGATACACTTATTGGCCTCAATTTTTTCTTGGAATAACTTTTAATTGGGGAATTATCATGGGTTGGGCTGCCATGACAAACAATTTATCTATTGAACCAATTATTTTGTATTTATCAGCCATATTTTGGACATTAGGGTATGACACGATTTACGGATATCAAGATATTGAGGATGATGAAATAATTGGAGTGAAATCAACGTCAATAAAATTTAAAAAAAATTACAGAAGTTTTATAGGCAGTTGTTATTTTATATCGATTCTTTTTTTGATATA
>CACKTW010000026.1 GCA_902603215.1 uncultured Pelagibacteraceae bacterium | reverse complement strand
AAAATTCTTAATAGAATTATATGTTTCTTTTTCATTTAAACTTTCTGAAACAAAATCATTTTTAATTTTTTCTAATTGATATTTATCTATTTTAAAAAATTTTTTTTCTTTTAAATTTTTCATTTTTTCTTTTATATCTAAATCATTATTTGAATTTATATCAAAAATTAATCTTTCAAAATTACTTGCCACCTGTATATCCATGCTTGGGGAAATAGTTTGAATTACTTTTTCAATTTTATACTCGCCTGTATTAATAGCTTTTTTAAGGATATCGTTCTGATTTGTTGCAACAATCAGTTTATTTATCGGTAAGCCCATTTTCTTAGAAATATAGCCTGCATAAACATCTCCAAAATTACCTGTGGGAACAGAAAAATTTATTTTTTTATCCTTTTCTTTAATCTTAAAGTAGGCATAAAAATAATAAACTATTTGTGAAATAATCCTTGCCCAGTTTATAGAATTAACGCCGGACATGTTAATTTTACTTTTAAATTCATTATCAACAAACATTAATTTTAATAATTTTTGACAATCATCAAAATTGCCTTCCACGGCTATGTTAAAAACATTGTTTTCTTTTACAGTGGTCATCAATCTTCTTTGGATCTCAGAAATTTTATCTTTTGGGTGTATTACAAATATGTTTATATTTTTTCTCCCTTTAATTGCGTCTATGGCTGCAGATCCAGTATCTCCAGATGTTGCAACAACAATATTAATTTTTTTATTTGATTCTTGTAATAACTTTTCATACATATTTCCAATTACTTGCAAAGCAATGTCTTTGAAAGCTAAAGTGGGTCCATGAAATAATTCTAATAAATAAAAATTATCTATTTTTTTAATCTCTACAACTTCTTTATTCCTAAAATTTTTATAAGAATTTTTTATAATTTCCTTCAACTCGCTTTTTGTGAATTCATTATCACAAAATTTTTCAATTATATTTAGCGCAAGGTCTTGGTAAGAAAGTTTTTCTAAATTTTTTAAATCCTTGCTTGAAAATAATGGAAGCTTATCTGGAACAAAAAGACCTCCATCACTGGCCAAACCATTTAAAAATACATCTTTAAAAATAAACTTCTTAGAATTATTTCTTGTGCTTATGTAATGCATGTTACTTTATTTAGTACAGAATCTTAAAGTTATCTACCTAAAAACTCTTAATAAAATTAAGTCTTTTAATTTTCTGTTGATGTTTTTATCTTATTTTTGAAATACTTTTTCCATGCCCAATTAGCAACACCCAAAAGTATAAAAGAAGTTATCAAAACAAATACTGCAATTTGAGCTCCTGATTTGTCAGAAACACAAACAGCACACATTTCTATTAGTGCATTTTGTTCTATTGTTAAAGTTTCAACCATCATTTTCATTTGTTTTGTTTTTTAAATTCTTCTTTACTAAAAAAAGTAAACTGCATAATAACTTTCTTGATCTGTTTTGTCTTGCTATCTTTTGTCACCTGTGGATCAAATAATAAAGTTAGACCATATTTTGCTGTTTCTCCTGCCTTCAAAGTTTGTGGTTCATAACAAAAACAGTTAATTTTTGTAAAATAATTTTCTAACTCTTTTGGATAATAGGCAAAACTTGCAATTCCTGATAATCTTGTATCACTTAAATTTTTAACAGAATATTCTACAGTTGTTACTTCTCCTGCGGTTATTTTCATAATTGGGTTTGAGGGCTTAAATTCCCATGGTAAGCTTGGATGAACATTTGCTACAAAAGTTACTTCAATTGAATGATTGTTTATCGCTTTTTCAGTTTTTTTATTAAAAATAAGAAAAAAAATAGCTACTAATATAAGCAAAAAAATTAAAAGAAATAAATTTTTATTCTTCATTTATAAAAAAATTTTAATCAAACAAAGTTATATAATACTATCAACTAAAACTGATGTAAAAATAACAAAAAGATAAAGTATAGAAAAGCCAAATATTTTTTTGGCTATTTTTTTTTCTAAGTTTGATTTTTTCGCTTCAAATAATTGATAGCAAATAAATATATAATAAATTCCTAATGTGCCTGAAAATGCCAAATAAATTAATCCAAAATAATTTAGAAAATAAGGGGCTAAAATAATTGGAAATAACAAAACAGAATAAATAAAAATGTTCAACTTTGTTGTTTTAATGCCTGATGTCACTGGCAACATTGGTATTTTCGCTTTTTTATAATCTTGAGTTTTATACAAACTTAGCGCCCAAAAATGAGATGGAGTCCACATAAATATTATTAAAAATAATATTATAGATTGAATGGAAATCTCCCCTGTTGCTATTGCCCATCCTATGACGGGTGGTAAAGCACCAGCCGCTCCCCCAATGACAATATTTTGTGAAGTTTTTCTTTTTAACCAAATTGTGTAAACAAAAACATAAAACAAAATTGTTGTTGCCAATATTAATGTTGCGGTCAAATTTGAAAATAAGTACAAAAAATATATAGAAATTATTGATGTAATAATTCCAAAAAGTAAGGCTTGTTTTTTTGTTATCTTTCCAGTTGGAATAGGTCTTAGACAAGTTCTTGACATCAGTGAATCAAGATCTGCCTCGTACCACATATTTAATGCACCAGCTGCCCCTGAGCCCAAAGCAACTGCCAAAATAGAAAAAATTGCATCTAAAAAATTTACTTTATTGGGTGCTATCAATAACCCAACAACACATGTAAAAATCACTAATGACATTACTCTAGGTTTCATTAAGTTAAGTAATGACTTTAAAAAAGTAGCAAAATCTACTTTCAATTTTCTTGAATTAGTGGTGGTGTTAAGCAATTAAAAACCTATTGGTTAGCTTCCTACAACAAAATAAAACAATCTTGTAAAAAATGTATATTTACCTTCTGCAACCATCAACCCAACAAAACAAGCGATTGCAGTCATCGGCCATAAAAGTACGTTAACAAGTGTGTAACGTTCCCAAAACAGGTGCATAAAAAACATCATAATTAGACCTGCTTTTAAAAACATAAAAATAAGAATTAAAGTCCATCTAAGCAGACCTTGAAATTGAAACCAATCAACCATGTAAGAAAAGAAACTAAGAACAAATAAAAGACCCCAAATCCAAAGGTAGATTCCTATTTTATGTGTTGGGGTTTCTTCTTTTTTAGCTTGATTCATAATTCTATTTTACCATAAATAAAAGAAAGCAAAAATAAACACCCATACTAAATCAACAAAATGCCAATAAAGACCTAATATTTCTATTGCAACATAATCTGATTTCATTGAAGTAAAATAGCCTCTTTTTCCTGTATCAAAATCCCCTTTTAAAACTTTTCTAGCAAAAATAAATAAAAAAATCACACCTATCGAAACATGCGTTCCATGAAAACCTGTAATCATAAAAAAGAAAGAACCAAATTGTTTTGCTCCAAAAGGATTTTCCCATGGTCTAACACCTTCGTGAATTAGTTTTGACCATTCAAATGCTTGCATTCCAACAAATGTTAATCCACCTAGTGCGGTAGCTAATATTAAATAGCCACACAATTTTTTATTTTTTTCATAACCATATTTAACAGCTAGAGCCATAGTTCCGCTGCTTGTAATTAAAACAAATGTCATAATAGCTATCAATAATAGAGGAACTGGAAAGCCACCGACTTCAAGGGCAAAAACTTGACTAGGATTTGGCCACTCTTCTACCGCAGAAGCTCTTCCCTTCATGTATGAAATTAAAAAACAGCTGAATATAAATGTATCACTTAGAAGAAATATCCACATCATTGCTTTGCCCCAGTTAACACCTTTAAAGGTAGTTTGGTCAGAATTTAGATCACTTGGTACGCTCTTCCAGCCACGTGGTAATTTATCTAATGTAGGTTGATCCATATATTCCTTTTATGTAAATAACATTAAACCAAAAAGCACAAACCAAACAATTAATAGAAAGTGCCAATAAATTGCACAAAGCTCAATGCGATTTTGTAAACTTGGTAACTTAAAATTTTTTTTAAGAAATATTGAAGTAGTACGGCTCCAAAAAACCAAACCTCCAATTAAATGTAAACCATGTATAGCAGTTAAAAGATAAAAATAGGCATTCGCTACATTCGAAGTAGCATAAAAATCTTGACTCATAAGCTGATACCAAACAATTAATTGTCCAAAAAGAAAAAGGTAGGCTAGAAATCCAACTACATAAAGTCCTTTTTTTATGTTTTCATAATCAGCTTTATCAGAAGAAATTTTTGTCTTATGAAAAAAATAACTGTTTAATATTAAAATTAATGTATTTACCCAAAGTAACCACGGTTCCGGCATATTTTTCCAATCATGAACCAACATTCGATCTGAGTAAGTAACAACAAATAAAGAAAAAATTACTGTGCTTACGACCATTATAGTTCGTATACCTAATTTCGAACCAGTTATTGAAAAAGCTTTACCGTCGTGCTCGTTATCTTTTAATGACTGAGATTCTTCCCACGGTTTTTCAAAAATTGATTTAAAAATACTTTTTCTTTCAATCACGTTTTTTCTACCTTTGCTCCCATTACTTGACTTGGGGGTACATTTTGAGGAATGTAATCCTCTTTAGCTCCTGGAACATTAAAATCATATGCCCATCTATAAACTTTTGGAAGTTCTTTACCAAAATTTCCGTGTTCAGGTGGCATTTCAGGAGTTTGCCATTCTAATGAATTTGCTTTCCAAGGATTTTTTGGAGCCTTTTTTCCTGCCCTTGCGCTGTAAATCAGACTATACAAGAATAATAATTGAGCAGCTCCTACAATTAAAGCTGCAACAGTAATAAATGCGTTAAGTGTAAGCGTAGAAACATCTATATAAGGACTATCATAAATTTCAAAATATCTTCTAGGGACTCCTACAAATCCTTGATAATGCATTGGAAAATAAATTGCATAAGAGCCAACAAAAGTTATCCAAAAATGAATTCTTCCCATTTTTTCATCAAGAAATCTTCCGGTTATTAGTGGAAACCAATGATAAACGGCACCAAATACAACCATTAAAGGTGCAATTCCCATAACCATATGAAAATGAGCTACAACAAAATAGGTATCGGAAAGTGGTACGTCTACTGTTACATTTCCTAAGAATAAACCAGTAAGACCACCGTTAACAAATGTAACAATAAATCCTAATGAAAATAACATTGGTAAAGTTAATTGAATATTACCTCTCCAAAGAGTTAAAACCCAGTTATAGACTTTAATAGCTGTCGGAACTGCTATAATTAAAGTTGTTGTAGCAAAAAAGAAACCAAACCAAGGATTCATTCCACTAACATACATGTGGTGTGCCCATACGAAGAAACTTAATGCGCCTATCCCAACAATTGCCCATACCATCATTCTATAACCAAAAATATTTTTTCTTGAATGAATTGATATTAAATCTGAAACAATTCCAAATGCTGGTAAAGCTACGATATAAACTTCTGGATGACCAAAAAACCAAAACAAATGTTGAAATAAAATTGGACTACCACCTTCATATGATAGTTTTTCTCCCATTGAAATTATTGCTGGCATAAAAAAACTTGTGCCTAACAAACTATCCAAGGTCATCATTAAACAACCAACCAAAAGTGCGGGAAAAGCAAACATAGCCAATACAGTAGCTGTAAAAATACCCCATGCTGTAAGAGGTAATCTCATTAAAGTCATACCTCTAGTTCTCATTTGCAAAAGAGTAACTATGTAATTTAATCCTCCCATTGTAAAACCAGCAACAAACAGGATTAGAGAAATTAACATCAATATAATTCCTCCATCACTTCCGGGTGTCCCAGCAGTAATCGCTTGAGGTGGATATAAGGTCCATCCGGCACCTGTTGGACCACCTGGAACAAAAAAACTTGCCAACAATACTATTACAGCGACAACAAACATCCAGTAACTGATCATATTTACGTACGGGAATGCCATATCACGCGCTCCACACATAAGTGGAATAAGTAAATTTCCAAATCCTCCTAAAAATAGTGCTGTTAATAAATAAACCACCATAATCATTCCATGCATAGTTACAAACTGATAATACGCAGATGGTTCAAGTATACCCAGGCCTGGAAAAGCGAGTTGTAATCTCATTAGCCATGAGAGAATTAAACCAAGTAAACCAGTACCTACAGCAGTGAGAGCATATTGAATTCCAATATATTTTGCATCTTGAGAAAATACGTATGTTGTCCACCAACTATGTGAATGATAAAGTTCTT
>CACKTW010000025.1 GCA_902603215.1 uncultured Pelagibacteraceae bacterium | reverse complement strand
CCTTCTTTCATTTGTGATATTTTTTGTTCAGTTATTTTTTTTCTATTTTCAGCAATTTGATGAAACTTATTATTCATTTCTATAATTATTTTTTCACTTTCTTTTTTAGTTTCTTGGATTAATTTTTCTTTTTCTTTATTTGCATTTTCAAATTTAATTTGGGTTTGATTAAGCATATCTTTTGCTTGTTCTTTAAGCTTTTCAGCTTCTTCAAGCTCATTCTTAATATCGTTAATTATTTTGGAAAGTAAGGAGTTAATTTTTTGAGGAACTTTTAAATAAACCAGAGCTCCTATAAATATTAAAAAAGAAATAGCTACCCAAAAAGTTGCATCAAATGTCATAAATATTTATCCAATTTTTTTTTTGAAACATCTTCAACTATTGCAGAGACATTACTACTATTTAAGTCTGCGTTAAGAATTTCTTTGATAATTAAAGAAGATGTTTCAAAAGCGATTTTTTTTACACTATCAACAGACGACAATTTTAAAGATTTGATTTCATTTTCTGCTTTATTAATTTCGCTTTCAATTTCTTTTTCAAGATGATTTTTTTTAACCTGAATATCCTCATTTATTTTTTTTCTGGTGTCATTAATTATTGACTTTGCTTTTTGTTTTGCTTCATTAATAATTGCCTCATAATCTTTTATTTTTTTTTCAGACTCTTCTTTAAATTTTTGTGCATCTTCTAAATTTCTTAAAATTTGGGATTTTCTAGTCTCTAGATTTCCATTTATTTTGGGCAGAATAAATTTTGAAAGAATTAAGTATAAAATAGTAAAAACAACTATAAGCCAAAAGATTTGAGAAACCCAATACTCAGGGTTAAGCTGAGGCATTCCTTCCTCAGCTCCATAAGCTTCAAAAGAAAATAATTGAAATAAATTAATTAATATAAAAAATTTTTTCAACATTTTTCTAGCTAAAACGCAAATAATATAATTAGCGCAACAACTAAACCAAAAAGTCCAGTTGCTTCAGCTAAAGCAAAACCTAGCAATAAATTTGGAAATTGCTTTTGTGCTGCAGACGGATTACGCATTGCTGCAGACAAATAATTTCCAAAAATAATTCCTATACCAACGCCGGCACCAGCCAATGCTATTGCCGCAAGGCCAGCTCCAATCATTTTTGCTGCTTCTAACTCCATATTTTCCTCCTTTGTTTAATGGTGTAAATTTAATGCATCATTTAAATAGATGCAGGTTAATATTGCAAAAACATAAGCTTGAAGAAAAGCAACCAATATTTCAAGACCGGTTAATGCAACTGAAAAACTTAGTGGCAACCAACCACCAATTAATCCGAGACTTACTACAAAACCTCCAAAAACTTTTAACATAGTGTGACCAGCCATCATATTTGCAAATAGTCTAACTGATAAGCTGACAGGTCTACTCAAATAAGAAATAATTTCTATTATTACAATCAAGGGCAACAAAATTATTGGAACACCACTTGGAACAAATAATTTTAAATATCCTAGCCCATGTTTTAAAAAACCTATAATTGTAACCCCAATAAATATAAATATAGCTAGCACAAATGTTACAATTATATGGCTAGTTACAGTGAATGAATAAGGAAGCATTCCCAGCATGTTACAAAATAAAACAAAAATAAATAAAGAAAATATAAAAGCAAAATATGGCTTAGCTTTTGAACCAGCGGTATCACTTATCATTTTTGAAATAAAAGTATATGTAAGTTCTGCAATTAATTGTATTTTTGTAGGAATAATAGCTCTTTTTTTAGTTCCAAAATAAAAAAATATAAGAATTGTTAAAACAGATGTAACCATAAAAAAGCTAGCATTTGTGAAAGAAATGTCAAAATTTCCAATCTTAATTTCAGGTCCAATTCTATGAACATGAAATTGATGCATGGGATTTGTTGCCATTTACACTCCTTATAGTTTTTCAATATTTTTTTGCATCTTTTTTGCTGAACGGATCACATTTAAAATTCCAGCACTAACTCCGATAAAAAAAAATAAAATAGTTAACCAAGGTTTACTATCAAACCAATTATCTAAAATAAACCCTATTGTTGCTCCTACAAATACAGAGGCAACCATTTCAGTGCTTAATTTAAAAGCAGAACCTAACGAAGAAGATCTTTGATTTTCATTGTTTTGATTGTATTTTTTAGCTTTTTCTTTTGCAATTTTTAGGCGAGCAGCAATATCTTTAGGTTTTTCCATTTTCAAAGATAAAATAATCTATGCAACCAGTTCTTCCGCTTTTTCTAAATTAACTGCGACTAATTGGCTTACTCCTTTTTCAGGCATTGTTACTCCATAGAGTCTATTCATTTTAGACATGGTTAATGCGTGATGAGTTACTATTATAAATTTTGTCCTTGTAATTTTTATTAACTCTTCCAATAAGTTACAAAATCTAGTTACATTTGCATCATCTAGAGGAGCATCAACTTCATCTAGAACACAAATTGGAGCAGGACTTGTTAAAAAAACAGCAAATACTAGAGATAGAGCCGTTAATGCCTGTTCTCCACCAGAAAGCAAAGTTATAGACTGCAACCGCTTTCCTGGAGGACTAACCAGCATTTCTAGGCCGGCTTCTAATGGATCATCAGAGTCAACTAACTCAAGCTTAGCATTTCCACCATTAAATAATTTTGTATAAACTTCATTAAATTTTCTATTTACTTTTTCAAACGCATCAAGCAATCTTTCTCTTCCTTTTTGATTTAATTCATTAATGCTTGTTTTTAATTTAATTATTGCAGAAATTAAATCATCCCTATCTTTTTGCATTTTTGTAATTTCAGAAGAATATTTTTGTGTTTCTTCATCTGCTCTTAAATTAACAGAACCCAGTTTCTCTCTTTCTCTTTTTTTAGCATCTAAATTTTCTTCTTGATCTAGAACATCTGGAAGATTTTCCATTTGAGATAAATTTGAAAATCCAAAAACATTATTTTCATTTAATTGCAATTCTTGTTCAATACGTTCTATTAAATCATTTTTTCTATTTTTAAGACCATCCATTGTTGCAACAGCGGTTGCCTTTTTTTCTCTAGCAACAGAAACTTTTTCTTGTGTTATTTTGAGATTTTCATTTTGTTTATTAAAAATTTCTTCATTTTCTTTGATTGTTTTTTCAATTTCAGATTTTTCACTTTCCGTATTTTCTATATTTTGTAGCGCCTGACCTTTTTCAACAGCCAATGTTTGAGGAACCTTTTCCACTTCACTTAAATCAAAAATTATTTTTTCTTTTCTTAGTTTTAAATCAGAAAGCATTTTCTCAGAATTTGTCAAAAGATTTTTCCAATTATTTATTTCATTATCAATATTTTTTATTCTTTCTTGTCTTTTAACAGAATCAGTTTTTAATGATTCATATTTACTAAATGCAGACGTATAGTTTTCTTGAGATATTTTCATTCTATTGTTTAAGCCACTGAATTCCTCAAGGATTTTTTGATCTAATTTATTTTCAAATCCTCTAATTAAAGTTTTTAAATTATTTTTTGTTTTGAAAATAATATTAGAAGCTTCTTCAATATTTTGTTCTTGCAAAAATTGATGACTTTTTTCTAAATCAGAAAGAGAATCTTTTAAAATCTCCAAATCTTGAATTGAAGTTGAATTTATAATTAAATCTTTTGAAATTTTTTCGATCTTGTCCTGTTCTGTTTTTAATTTTTCTGTAATAGTATTTAAATCTCCTTGAGCTTGTTTTTCAAGATCATAGTATTTTGTTTCATTATCAATTAATTCTTTTTTTTCTTCTTTAAGTCTTTTTTCATTAGAAGATGCGTCAATTATAATTCTTTTTTCTCTGTCAATGTCCACATCTAAAGTTTTTTGTGAATCAGCTAATGATTTTTTTTGATTTTCTGTTCTTTCTTCTTTTTCTTTTAAATTAGTTAAGTCTAAATTAATTCTTTGTAATTTTGACAATATTTCAACATTTTTATCTCTTAGTGGTTTTAATTTTCCCACTTCTTCTTCAATTAAACTATTTGCATGATTAAGTTCAATGGTTAATGCACTAATTTCATCATCAGTTTCACTTAAAATTTCATTTTCTAATTTTATCTCTTTTTCTATTTCTTGTAATTTTAAGTAATAAAGGCCTGCTTCTAATCTTTTTATTTCTTCAGATATCTTTTTATATTTTGTAGCTTCTTCAGCTTGTTTTTTTAAATTCTCCAATTGTTTTTCTTGTTGTTTTCTTAACTCGTCTGCTCTTTTTAGATTATTTTCTGCAGCATTTAATCTTAATTCAGCTTCATGCCTTCGCACATGGATTCCCGATATTCCAGCGGCTTCTTCTAAAATACTTCTTCGATCAGAAGGTTTTGCAGTTACGAGAGCTCCTATTCTGCCTTGACTAATCATTGATGGCGAATGAGCTCCTGTAGACAAATCTGCAAACAGTGTCCTAATATCACTTGCTCTAACTTCTTTGTCGTTTATTAAATATTTAGAACCTTTATCTTTTTCAATTCTTCTTTTGATTTCAATTTTGTCTAAATCTTTAAATTGAGCAGGTCCAGTTTTTCCAGAATTATCCAAGGTGATAATTACTTCAGCAATATTTTTTGATGGTCTATTACTAGTTCCAGAAAAAATAACATCTTCCATGCCAGAGCCACGCATGCTTTTTGCAGATGTTTCTCCCATACACCACTTTAGAGATTCTACAATATTAGATTTTCCACATCCGTTTGGCCCAACGATTCCTGTTAAACCTTCTTCAATTAAAAATGTCGTTTTCTCAACAAATGATTTAAAACTATTAAGCTGTATTTTGTTAAATTTCATTATTATTACTATATCAATTTTTCAATAGCTTTTTTTAAATTTTTATAAGTTAGCGGTTTATCGAACTTTTTATTGTTTATTATTAAAGTAGGAGTAGAATTTATTTCAAATTTTTTTACGCCCTCTATTCTATCCTCTAATATATGATCTTCAATTTTTTTATTGTTAATACATTTATTAAAATCTATTTCAAAGTTTCCTTTATTTATAACTGCTTTCAAATTCAAATTGATTTGTTCAATTGTCTCGCCCTTTGTCCAAATATCTTGATTATAATATAAAAAATGTAAAATATCTGATTTGCCATCATTTTTGCAGTGTGCAATTTTTGATGCATTTAGCCCAGCCAAATCTAAAGGAAAATTTTTAAATTCAATTTTTGCTAAACCCTTATCGATAAAATCTTTCTTTAAATCAGGGTAGATTTCTTTATGAAACGTAGCACAATGAGGACATGTTAAAGATTCATAAACTAAAATTTCTATTTTTGCATCTTCATTGCCTTCAACTATACCATTTAAATTCTCGTTACCAAAAGATTTGGGATTCAAATTAATAAAAAAAATAACAAAAATAATTAAAAATTTTTTCATTATTTAATGCTGTTAATTAGTTTTGACAAAGATTTTCTTAAATTTTTATTCTCAATAGTATCTAGATTCTTTTTAAGTTTTTCTTTTGCTTTATTGGAAAAATTTTTAACTAATTTATCTGATTCTTCAATTATTTTATTTGAAGTTTTAATATGTAAAGCATTGATAATTTTATAACCAAAATAACCATTTATTTTTTCAATAAAAAAATTTTTTTTGTATTCTAAATCTATTTCATTTCCCCTTATTACATTGACAAATAATGTTCCAGGAGTATTTTTAGCACCAGGTTTTAACGATATTGGGAAAGAAATTTTAGAAATTTTTTCACCTACAAAATATTTCCAATTATTTAAGATTTCCGAATAAGCATGACCTTTTTTATTAAAAACTTTTTTAATATTTTTAGGCAAAGTGTCCTTGAAACTTCTTAGTCCTTGAATATATGTCTTTTGATTTATATTATTTTTCATATGCCAAAAAGAGAAACCAATTTATCAAAAAAAATTCTATCATGGTATGATAATAATTATCGCAAACTACCTTGGCGGATAAGCAAAAATTTTCAAAGAATGCAATATTATAGAATTTTAAGTGAATTTATGCTTCAACAAACCCAGGTTAAAACAGTCGTGCCTTATTTTAGGAGATTTATAAAAAAAATACCAAATTTAAAAATTTTATCTAAATCTAAAGAAAAAAGAATATTAAAACTTTGGGAAGGATTAGGGTATTATAGAAGAGCAAAAAATTTACACAAAACATCAAAAATTTTAATTAAGTCTTATGATTCTAAGCTTCCAAAAAATGTTAAAGAATTGAAGCAGTTGCCTGGGATAGGAGAATATACAGCGAATGCTTTATTGGCATTAGTTTATAATAAAGCAAATATTCCAATTGATGGAAATGTTGGTAGAGTTTTTAATAGGTTATTCAACAAGGATATTAAGATTGTTGATAACGAAATCAAAAAAAAATTTAAAACCAAAAGAAATAGTGATTTAGCCGAAGCATTAATGGAATTTGGAGCAATAATTTGCAAGCCTAAAAATCCTCTTTGTCATATTTGCAAGCTTAAAACAGAATGTAAATTTTTTAATAAA
>CACKTW010000024.1 GCA_902603215.1 uncultured Pelagibacteraceae bacterium | reverse complement strand
ATAAATTTTTTCATTATTGTAAGTAGGGCCAATTAAAGCAAAATCATGAAATTTATTTATTAAAACTCTAATATCTTTAATACATTTTTTTGATATAGATACATCAGGCGATAAATGTAAAACATAATTTGTTTTGCAAGTCTTAATTCCTAAATTAAAACCTGATCCAAATCCTAAATTTTTTTTTGGAATAATCACGTTCAAATTTTTATATTTTTTTTCTAAATCCTTTTTTAATTTTTGATTTCTTGAATTTTCAATTATTACTACTGGTATTTTTTTACCAATGATTTTTATAATTTTTCTAATCAAATGGTGACTATGAAACGATACAATGACTACAGATATATCCATGGATTATGATAATTTACAAATTTATTATATAAAATAAAATTACTTTTTTAACAAATTCAAGAACAAAAAAATACTTTCATTGAATATAAGAATTAAAAGTATTATAAATCAATACAAATTGGACGGCGGGGTAGCTCAGTTGGTTAGAGCGCGGGACTCATAAGCCCGAGGTCAGTGGTTCGATCCCACTTCCCGCTACCATTACATTATTTTTTTTAGATAGCTTGAATATTCACATTTTCCATAAAAACTAATTCTTTTCAAAATATTTTTCTTTGATATCCATTTTTTTTGGTAAGCAATTTCCTCAAGGCAAGCAATTTTTTGGCCTTGTCTTTCTTCAATTGTTGAAATGAACTGAGCTGCATTAAAAAGGTTTTTTGGGTTTCCAGTATCTAACCAAGCACTTCCACGACCCATAAACTCAGCTTTAAGTTTTTTTTCTCTCAAATATTTATTAATTAGATCAACAATTTCTAATTCTTTTCTTTTAGAAGGTTTTAGAGATTTTGCGTATTTAACAACTTTGTTATTAAAATAATATAAACCTGTGATTGCCAAATTAGATTTTGGTTTTTTAGGTTTTTCTATAATTCTTTTTATTTTTTTATTTTTTAACTCCAAAATTCCATAGTCAGATGGATTATTTACATTATATGTAAATATAGTTGCACCTGTGTTATTTCTTAGAGATTTATTAAGTTTATTAGTAAAGCCTTGGCCATAAAAAAAGTTATCACCTAAAATAAGCGCAACATCATCATTGCCAATAAATTCTTCTCCAACAATAAAAGCATCAGGCAAACCTCTTGGTTTAAATTGTTCTATATATGAAATCTTAATACCCAAATCTTTTCCATTTCCAAGCAACTTCATAAAACTTCTTCTTTCCCCAACATTTGAAATAATTAAGATATCTTTTATTCCAGCCAACATTAGGATCGACAAAGGATAATAAATTATTGGTTTATCATAGAGTGGTAGCAATTGTTTATTAAGAACTTTTGTTAAAGGGCTTAATCTAGTTCCATGGCCACCAGCTAGAATGATACCTTTTTTAATCATTTTAAAACTCCAAATCTTTTTGTAAAATTTTTTCTATTATTATTTCTATAATAATTTTTATTATTTAAATACCAATTAACAGTATTGTCCAATCCTTTTCGTATTGAAGTATCATTTTTCCATCCCAGTTTTTTTCTAATTTTTGTTGAATTTAGAGCATATCTAAAATCATGACCAGGCCTATCTTTTACAAACAGTATTTTGCTTTTTATTTGCCTTTTTTTATTTTTCAAAAGTTTTAAAAGCGTTTTAGCTATTTCTAAATTTTTCAAATTTTTGCCTGAACCAACATTATAACTTTCACCCAATATGCCTTTTTTAAATATTGTTAAAAGTGCTATACAATGATCTTTAACATATATCCATTCACGTGAGTTCAATCCTTTTGCATAAATAGGTATATTTAAATTATTTTGGATATTAAAAACTATTTTAGGAATAAGTTTTTCCGGATGTTGTCTCGGTCCATAATTATTGCAACAATTAGATATCACAATAGGTATTCCAAAAGTTCTTACATATGACATTATTAAATGATCAGCACTTGCTTTTGAAGCTGAATAGGGTGAACTAGGTTTATAACTATCATTTTCTTTAGACCTTTTGTTTGGATTTAAAATATCACCATAAACTTCATCTGTTGAAACATGAACCATCTTAAATTTTTTTTTTATAATTTTATATTTTTTTATAACTTCAAGAAGGTTGAATACACCAAGTATATTACTTTTGATAAAAACATCAGGGGTATCAATAGATCTGTCAACATGAGTTTCTGCGGCCAAATTAAATAGCCCATCTGGCTTGTGTTTTTTTAATATATTTAAGATTTTTTTTTTATTATTGATGTCAACTTTATAAAAAGAATAATTTTTATTTTTTTTAAATTCTTTAACATTATAAAAATTAGCTGAGTATGTGGCTTTATCAATATTAATCACTTTGAATTTTTTTTCTAAGAGCAATTCTATTAAATTACTTCCTATAAACCCTAAGCCCCCTGTGACAACTATTTTTTTGCTCATTAATGTGTTATTACAATATAAAATAATTTAAGTATACTTGTTTATAATAAAGTTTAAAAAACATAGATGCTATTATCAGAAAAAAATTTAACAATTATAATTGCAACATTTAAAAGTGAAAAAATAGTTGAAGATTGTATTTTATCGATAGATGAAAAATATCCAATAATTGTAGTTGAAAATTCAGACAACATTAGTTTTAAAAAAAATATAGAAGGTAAATTTAAAAATGTAACATGTCATTTATTAGGCAAAAATTTAGGTTATGGGAAAGCAAATAATGCAGGAATTAGATTAGCTAATACTAATTTTGTATACATAATTAACCCCGATGTAACTTTGGAAAAAGAAACAATTCACAATTTATCTTCTGAACTTCAAAATATTAAAGATTTTTCAATAGCTTCACCCCTAGAAACGACAAATATTAAGAATAGAAATTTTGGTTTTTTTAATAAAAATAACAGAGAAGAAATAGCCCAAACACCAATGGAAGTAGACTATGTAGATGGATTTTCCATGCTCATAAACAAATCTAAATTTGAAGATAATAATTTTTTTGATGAAAATATTTTTATGTATTTAGAAAATAATGATTTATGTAAAAGAGTACTAAAAAAAAGAGGAAAAATTTTTTTAATACCTAAATCTCGAATAAAACATTTAGGCGGAAAAAGTAGCTATCAAGATGAACTTATTCGAGAAGTGGAATTGTCAAGAAATTGGCATTGGATGTGGTCAACTTTTTATTTTAATAAAAAACACTATGGTTATTTTTTTGCTTTATCCAAAACTTATATAATTTTTTTTAAAGCTATAATAAAATTTTTATTTTATCTAATTTTATTTAATGAGAAGAAAGAAATTTATAAGATGCGTTTTTCTGGACTTTTTAATTCTATGACAGGAAAATCATCTTGGTATAGAATAAAAATTAAATAATTTGTTAATGACCGGGAAATTCAATTAAACTTTTTGAATAATATCCTTTTTTCTTTAAGAGTTTGTTTCCACCCAAATCAAACAAATCTATTACAAAAATAAAACCAACAACTTTTCCTTTTGACATTTCAACAAGTTTAGCACCAGCTTCGGCAGTACCGCCAGTAGCTATTAGATCGTCAATAATTAAAACTTTTTCACCAGGATTAATAGAATCTTTATGCATTTCAAGAATACCTTGTCCGTATTCTAAATTAAAACTGACCGAATGTTTTTCTGCCGGAAGTTTATTTTCTTTTCTTAATAAAATATTTGGCTTTTTTAAAATATAAGAAATAGCAGAAGAAAAAATGAAACCCCTTGATTCAATTCCTGCCACTTTATCAACCTCTATTTCTTTAGAAATTTTAACCATTTGATCTATACAACTTTTAAATGCATTTTTATCTTTGATTAAGGTAGTAATATCTCTGAATAATATTCCTTTTTTAGGATAATCAGGCACAGATCTTATAAATTTTTTTAAGTCCATTTTTCGCTTCAAATTAAAAAAAAAACATCATAATGATAAATATAAATATGACAAATAGCAAATTAGCAATTATTGGAGGTAGCGGTCTTTATGATATTGAGGACTTTAAAGATAAAAAATTTGTAAAAATTAAAACCCCTTGGGGAAAACCTTCAGACGAGATACTAAAAACGAAATATAACAAGAAAGAAGTATTTTTCCTACCAAGACATGGGAAAGGTCATTTTATAAGTCCTTCAAAGATAAATTTTAGAGCTAATATTGATGCTTTAAAACAATTGGGCGTAACAGATATTATATCTGTTTCTGCCGTAGGATCTCTTAAAGAAAATTTGTCTCCTGGAACATTTGTAATTGTTGATCAATTTATTGACCGTACTTTTGCTCGAAACAAAACTTTTTTTGATGAAGAAATAGTTGCCCACGTTTCCATGGCCCATCCAACATCGAATGGGTTAATGAATGCCTGCGAAGAAGCAATTAAAAAAGAGAAAATCAGCTATCAAAGAGGAGGAACTTATGTTGTCATGGAAGGTCCTCAATTTTCGACTTTAGCAGAATCAAATCTTTATAGATCTTGGAAAGCTGACGTGATCGGTATGACTAATATGCCAGAAGCAAAGTTAGCAAGAGAAGCTGAAATTAGATATGCATCAGTATCAATGGTAACCGATTATGATTGTTGGCATCCCGATCATGAAAACGTTGATGTCCAGTCGGTGATAAAAGTATTGCTTTCAAATGCTAAAAAAGCAAAAAATATGATCAAAAATATTATTGATAATTTTGAAGAACATATTGATTCCAAAGATCCGGCAACAAACTGTTTAGATGTTGCAATCATTACAGATCCTAAAAAAAGAACTAAAAAAACGATTAAAAAATTAAAAACTATAGCAGGGAGAGTATTTGAGTGAAAAATATAATTTAAAAGGTGGGTGTACTTGTGGCAAAGTAAAGTATTCAATTAGTGAAAAACCTCTTTTTACACAAGCATGTCATTGTGTAGACTGTAAAATATCAACTGGATCATCATACGTGATACATACAACTATTTTAGAAAATAGTTTGAGTGTTGATGGCAAAGTTTCGTCAACTATACTTCCTACTGGTAGCGGTAAGGGTTACCGAGCATATTTTTGTGTTGAATGTGGTGTATACTTGTATTGTAAATATTATATTGGACCAGGAAGATTAAATGTGAGAACTAAAACTTTAGAAGATCCAAGCAAGTTTCTTCCACAAGTTCATATATTTACTAAAGACAAAGATCCATGGTTAAACTTATCAGATAAAGAAAAATGTTTTGAAACCGCATATGATCGAGACAAAACCTGGCCCGAGGAAAGTGTTAAAAGATACAACAAACATTTAGAAACAATTAAATGAAAATAGAGGGAAAAGAATATCGCACGATTTGGTTTGAGAACAATGTTGTAAAAATTATTGATCAAACAAAACTGCCACATCAATTCGTCATAAAAGATCTAAAAAATATAAAGGACGCAGTAAATGCAATTAAAGTAATGGAAGTAAGGGGTGCACCTTTAATTGGAGCCACAGCAGCTTATGGATTAGTCTTAGCTCTTATAGAAAATAATGATCAATCATTTTTAAATAAATCTGCAGAAGATTTAATTAGTTCAAGACCAACAGCCATAAATCTTAAATGGGCTGTTGATAGAATGATGAAAAAATTATCAGGTGTTAATAGTGATAAAATTTTGGAAATAGCTGTTAATGAAGCAAAAGATATATGTGAAGAAGATATAAAATTTTGTGAAAATATAGGATTAAATGGACTAAAAATTATAGAGGAAATCTATAACAAAAAAAAAGACACAGTTAATATTTTAACACATTGTAATGCTGGTTGGCTTGCAACGATAAATTGGGGGACCGCAACCTCTCCAATTTATCATGCACACAAAAAAGGAATTCCAGTTCATGTTTGGGCTGATGAAACTAGACCAAGAAATCAGGGAGCCAATTTAACTTCATATGAATTAAATGAAGAGGGGGTTAAAAATACAATTATTGCAGACAATACTGGTGGAATATTAATGCAAAGAGGAGAAGTTGATATGTGTATTGTTGGAACTGATAGAACAATTTCTACTGGTGATGTTGCAAATAAAATTGGAACTTATTTAAAGGCTTTGGCTGCCCATGACAACAATGTTCCATTTTATGTTGCTTTACCAAGCTCAACAATAGACTGGGAAACAAAAGATTTTAAAGATATTCCAATTGAAGAGAGAAATTCGGAAGAATTATCTCATATGGAAGGTTTAGATGAAAATAATAATGTTAAAAAAGTATTAATTTATTCAAAAAAAAGCAAAGCAATGAATTTAGCTTTTGATGTTACTCCCGCTAAATATGTGAGTGGATTAATAACCGAAAAGGGTATTTGTGAAGCCTCAACCGAAGGATTAAAAAAGCTATTTAAATGAAAGATTTAAAAGAAGAATTAATTGAATTTGCACGAAAACTTAATAGTACAAGCTTATCACCATTAAGATCTGGCAATGTTTCTGTAAGAGTTACACAGGATAATGTTGAAGGTTTTTTTATCACACCATCTGGAAAGAAATATGAAGATCTTAAACCTAGAGATATAGTCTTTATTTCTTTAAACGAAAAATATGATTTTATTAAGTGGTTTAATACAGGCCTAAACCCATCTTCTGAATGGCGATTTCATCAAGATATTTATTTAAATAAAATAGAAGCCAAAGCGATTGTTCATGCCCATTCGCCCCATGCAACAGCGGTGGCAGCTCATAGAAAGGCAATTCCCGCATTTCATTATATGGTAGCTCTAGCAGGAGGAGATGACATA
>CACKTW010000023.1 GCA_902603215.1 uncultured Pelagibacteraceae bacterium | reverse complement strand
ATTCTAATTTCATTATTTCAAATGATACTGGACCAGCACATATGACTGCACACCTAGGATCAAAGGGAATAACTTTATTTGGTTATCATACAACACCGGAGAAGGTGAGCATTGAAACAAAAAATTTTTCAGCAATCAAAACAGATGATTTGAATAAACTTTCTGCAAAAGATGTTTATGAACAGTTTAGAAAAAAATATTTATCTCAATAAATCCATATATTTTTTTACAGTATTTTTCCATTCAAATTTTTTTGAAAACTCAAGAGCATTCTGACTCAATTGTAAATATTTTTTTTCTTTGAACATGTATTCAATACTTTTATATATTGAATCCAAATCATTCCCGTCACAAATCAATCCAGTTTTTTCATGAATTATTGCATCAGATTCTCCACCATCTTTGCCTCCTATAGAAGTTGTTCCGTATGATCCAGCTTCTATAAATGAAATTCCAAAACCCTCAACAGAACTTTTATAAATCACAGAAGGCATGATAAATAAATCAGACTTTTGAAGAAATGCTGATTTTAAATTAGAATCTATATTATTTTTAAAAATTACTTCATTTTCAAGTTTTAATTCACTAACAAGTTTTTTGAGTTTTCCTTCCTCTTCTCCATTGCCAATACAAACATATTTAATTTTAGGAAATTTTTCTTTTAAGTTTCTTATAGACATTATTACTTTATCATGGTTTTTTCTTTTTTCTAACCTTGCAACTGTTATAAGAGAAGGAAAGCTATTAGCTAAAATTTTTTCAACTTCTTTTTTATTTTTATCATCAATTTTTTCCGGCGGATTAATTCCTGGATGTATAACTTTTATTTTATTTTCATTTATTCCAATATTAATCGCTAAATTTTTTGTGTAATTAGAGTTTGAAATAACAAAATTTGCTTTTTCCAAACTTCTAATTATTCTTTTATTGAGGCTTGAATTTATTGGATGATTAATTTCTTTTGAATGAATTAAACAAAGAGTTTTTTTATCTTCCAAACTTTTGCCATTGATATATTCTAAGCTTTTCCAATGATCACATACGAGACCTCTGATTGATGAATTTTCCTTCATATAATCATTGATTAAATTAGCTTTTCTAAATTTTCTAAAAAGCTTTATTCCAGATACTCTTGTTACATCAAATTTGAATTTTTTATCAAAAGTTTTACATTCGGAATGATATTCCGCAAATACTTTTACAGGACCATAGTCCAATAAAGAATTAGAAAGCCCCGTCATTAAAACTTGGATACCTCCTAATTCAGGGAGAAAATTTCTTGTAGCAATTAGGAACATTATTTAAACCATTTAATATTACATCCCATACTTGGATTTTGAATTTTTGGACCTTCGCCAGTAGATGCTATCATTTCCATTGCTTTTCTTAATTCACTATCTCCAGTGCTTGTAGGTTTTAATTCACGCAACTCTCTTATTCTTCCTCTGTATTGTAATTCAAGTTTTGAATTGTAACCGAAAAAATCAGGTGTACAAACTGCTCCATATTTTTTAGCAATTTTTTGATCTTTGTCTATAAGATATGGGAAATTAAAATTGTTCTGTTTAGAAAAAATTTTCATTTTATCAAAAGAGTCTTCAGGATAGTTTATTACGTCATTAGACATGATTGCTACAGAATTGATACCAACTTTTTTAAAAAATAAAGTATCTACTACTATATCTTTTATTACTGCTTTTACATACGGACAATGGTTACAAATAAACATAATTAATGTGCCATTTTTCCCACTGATATCTTTTAAGGAAAAATTTTTATTGTCTATTGAAAGAAGATTAAAATCGTGGGCTTTTTCTCCAAAATTACAAATAGGTGTTTCAGTTAAAGCCATATTATAATATTAATTTATATTAAAAAAGAATGATTTACAATTTTGAAAATAAGTCTGTCAAAAGAGAAGGCAAAAACTGGATAGCTCCAAATGCTGCCATCATCGGAGATGTTGTTTTAAAAAATGATTCAAGCGTTTGGTTTAATGCCGTCCTAAGAGGAGATATTGAAAAAATAATTTTAGGAGAAGGATCTAATATTCAAGATGGAAGTGTATTACACACAGATCCAGGATATCCCTTGACAGTAGGATCAGGAGTGACTGTTGGCCATATGGTTATGTTACATGGTTGTAAAATTGATAACGATTCTTTGATTGGCATAGGAAGTATTATTTTAAATAATGCAAAAGTAGGAAAAAATTGCATTATTGGCGCAAATACCCTGATAACAGAAAACAAAATAATACCAGATAATTCTTTAGTAGTAGGATCGCCAGGCAAAATAATTAGAAAAACAACTGAAGAAGAGATGAAACATATTAAAGAAAATGCAAAACATTATGCATCTAATTGGAAGAAGTACTTAAAAGAATTAGGTTAAGGTATTAACCAATATTTTTTAATAATCTTATTTTTATAATCGAATTTTGCTCTTCTATGACCTTTAGCAGCTAAAAATAACCATTCAATAGAACTTATAAAAGTTTCTATTACAGAAAAATTTTTGTAACCAATTTCACTTTCTTCTATTGTATATTTTAAATTGTCAATTTTTTCTGTAAGCCCTGAAGTAGGTTCAGAATTTTCTGATCCTGGACCGTAGTTTCCGAGATAACATTGTCTGCTCATATGTGTAGTTTTTTTCCAAGATTTTTTTGTAATATCATTTTGATAATTTATTTTAACACTGCCTTTGATTCTTAATTGGATTTTTTCACTTTTATCGTAGAATAAAAAATTTGCCTCAGGATAAGATTTCAAAATTTTTATTTTTTTTGATCTTATATCACTATGAAACCATATTTTTCTTTCATTTTCATCAATACCTCTTAATACAACTATTCGGCCAGATGATTCATTTTCTTGACCGCAAATAAATACCGGTATGTGAAAAGGAGAATCTCTATTTTGTAAACCTGCATTTAATAGGTTCCATATTTTAGAATAAATTTTATCAAGATTGTTATAATAGTCTGGCTTTTGTTCCACTTAGCTTATTTTTTTCTAAATCTTTTAATTAAACTTGAGGTATCCCATCTATTTCCACCCATTTCTTGGACTTCAGCATAAAATTTATCAACAATTTCTGTTATTGGGAGTAATGAACCATTTTTTTTTGATTCTTCAATAGCAATTTTCAAATCTTTTCTCATCCAGTCAACCGCAAATCCAAAATCAAATTTATCATCAATCATAGTTTTGTATCTATTTTCCATTTGCCAAGATTGAGCTGCTCCTTTTGATATTACTTCGATTACATCTTCCATTTTAAGACCTGCTTTAAGTCCAAAATTTATTCCTTCTGATAATGCTTGAACCAAACCCCCGATACAAATTTGGTTAACCATTTTTGCCAATTGACCGCTTCCAGCTTTGCCTAATAGTTTCATTTTTTTGCTGTAACAATTAATAACAGGACTCGCTTTATTATAATCTTCTTGATCACCTCCAATCATAACAGTTAAAGCTCCATTTTCAGCACCAGCTTGCCCTCCTGAAACTGGAGCATCTAAAAAACCAAAGTTATTTTTTTTTGCATGAGTATAAAACTCTCTAGCAATAGTTGCTGAAGCAGTTGTGTTATCAATATAAATTGCACCTTTTTTTATTTTTTTAAACAAACCTTTTTCTCCAAAAGTTACTTCTTTTAAATCCATATCATTTCCAACACAGGTAAAAACAAAATCAGAATCAACTACAGCTTCAGCAGGTGTTTCAGCTAATTTACCTTTGTAAGTTTTTAGCCATTTTTCAGCTTTCGATTTTGTTCTATTAAAAACAGTTACACTATGTCCAGCTTTTGATATATAACCAGCCATTGGAAAACCCATAACACCAAGACCAATAAAGGAAACTTTGCAACTCATAAATCTACTATGTTTAATATTAAATTAAATTTTAAAGTAATTATTTTTGGATTTATTTTTACATTTTTTTCAAGTTTTGGACAGAGTTTTTTTATAGGTCTTTTTAATTCTAGTATTAGAGAAGATTTAAATATTAGTCATGGACAATTCGGTGCAATTTATGCATCAGCCACCCTTTTGAGTAGTATTAGTTTAATATGGTTGGGAAAAAAGATTGATGAACTAAGGTTGTTAAACTTTTCTTTTATGGTCATAATTCTTTTGTTTTTATCGTCATTATTTTTATCATTTATTAATAGTATTTATTTATTATTTATAGGAATTTTTTTATTAAGATTGTCAGGTCAAGGGCTGATGTCACATACAGCAACAACAGCCGTTTCAAGATATTTTGAAAAATCTAGAGGTAAAGCTCTAAGTACTATTTGGCTAGGACTTTCAAGCGCAGAATTTATAATGCCTTTGACTATTGTTTTTTTATTATCGTTTTACTCATGGAGAAACATTTGGGTTACAATATCTATATTTACGATTTTATTTTTACCTTTAATTTCTTTGCTAACAATAAAAAATTTAAAAATTTCATCAAGGGAAGATCAAGATAATGAACTTGAAAATAAGTTTAAAAATATAAAAAACTGGAAAAGAAAAGAAGTTTTGTTTGATCCACGTTTTTATTTAATTTTAATGACAATGTTAGCAATGCCATGGATTGCAACCGGTGTATTTGTTTATCAATCTTTTATAACTGATTCCAAAAATTGGGGCGATTACATAATTGCTCAGTCTTTTATGATATATTCAATATTATCAGTTTTAACCTTATTTATTTCGGGTTTTCTTGTAGATAGATTTACAAGTAGAAAATTGATTCCATTTATGAATATTCCTCTATTGATTGCAATGTTCATATTATTTGCATATGAAACCTATCTATCTTCTTATGTATTTTTAGGATTGATAGGAATTTCAAATGGATTGGCGAACGTTCTAGGATCATCTACATGGGCAGAAATTTATGGAGTTCGATATTTAGGTGCAATTAAGTCTATAACAACATCAATGATGGTTTTTTCAACGGCTTTCGGGACAGCTATATTTGGCATGTTTATTGATTTTGGATACTCTATAGAAACAATAGCCTTAGTTTGTTTTTCCTATATTGTCTTAGCCAATGTTTTGATTGTAGTATTTAGAAAAAAAATTGAACCAGTAGTTATTAAATAAAACTTGATTTTTACTACCTAATTGAATAGAAAACTTGTCAATGGCTAGAATAACCGTCGAAGATTGTATTAACAAAGTCAAAAGCGCATATGAGCTGGTCCTTATAGCAAAAGAGAGAGCTGTTCAACTTAACTCAGGAGATGAACCAAAGGTTGATAGAGATAATGACAAAAATACAGTAATTGCTTTAAGAGAAATAGCTGAAGACAAGGTATCGCTTAAAGGGTTAGAAGAATCGGCTGTAACTAAATTAAGAAAAGTAGTAGAGGAGTCTCAAGAGACAGAAGAGGAAGAGGTAGAAGGAGATGATTTTGAAAGTTTATACAAAGGAGAAATTTCAAAAAGTGGTGTTCCAATTTTACCCTCAAAAAGAGCAAGAAAAATTCCTGAAAAAAAAGATTTATTTAAATCACCAGATAATAATTTAGAAGACGAAGAATCAAAAACGGAAGAAGAAGAAATTTCTTTAGACGAAGTTAAAGAAGAAGAAGAATCAATCGAAAAAAAAACAGAATCACTAGATTCAGACCAGACACCAGATAATAATTAAAAAAATGTTAAGAAAAGTCTCAGTAGCACCCATGATGGATTGCACAGACCGGCATGACAGATTTTTTCTCAGATTAATAAGCAAAAATGTCATGCTTTATTCTGAGATGATTGTTGCTGAAGCTATAAAAAGGGGAGATAAAAAAAGTCTTTTGAATTTTAATATAAAAGAAAAACCTTTGGCTTTACAAATTGGAGGATCTTCTCCAAAAATATTAGGAGAATCAGCAAAAATAGGAGAAGATTTTGGATACGATGAAATAAATTTGAATTTAGGATGCCCAAGTAAAAAGGTTCAAAAAAATAAATTTGGAGCATGCTTAATGCAAGAGCCAGATTTAGTTGCAGAATGTGTTAATCAGATGAAAAATTCTTGCAAGATACCTATCTCAGTAAAAACAAGAATTGGTTTTGATGATCAAGAAGATTACGATTATTTAAAATCTTTTATTAAAAAAATAAAAGACGCAGGTTGTAATATATTTATTATTCATGCAAGAAAAGCAATTCTTAAAAATCTTTCACCAAAACAGAATTTAAGAGTACCACCACTTAACTATGAATTTGTTTATCGATTGAAAAAAGATTTTTTTAAAGATGAAGTTATTTTGAATGGAGGAGTTGTAACAACGAATCAATTAAAAAATCACTTGAAAAAAGTTGATGGCGTTATGATTGGGCGTGCTATTTATCATTCACCTTATCTTTTATCTGAAATTGAAAAGGAAATTTTTAATAACAATAATGTCCCAACCAGATTAGAAGTAATGGAAGAACTTATAAAATATCTTAAATATGAATTAACAAAAGGTGTTAGAATTAATCAGATTATGAGACATACATTAGGATTATTTCATGGACAAGAAGGATCTAGTTTTTGGAAAAGATATTTAAGCAAAAATATGTGTGTAAGAGATTCAGATTTACAAAAAGTGAATCATATTATGGATCATTTAAAAAAAAATAATATTAGCACAAATCTAGGAACATAAGATTGTTAGAATCTTTAGATCAAAATCAAATAATATTTATTTTAACTATAATAGCCTTGTCAGCAGTAGTAGTTGGATTTATGGCTGGATTTTTTGGAATAGGAGGTGGTTTAATAATGGTTCCTATTCTTTTTTATTTATTCAGTTTTGTTGGCATAGAACAAAGATTCGTAATGCATTTAGCTTTAGGTACATCTTTTTCAATTATAATTCCAAATTCAATTATATCAACAATGACACATATGAAATTTAAAGCTGTTGATTTTAGTATTGTTAGAACATTTGGAATTTTTGTTGTAATTGGTGTTGTGCTAGGAACTGTATTTGCCGT
>CACKTW010000022.1 GCA_902603215.1 uncultured Pelagibacteraceae bacterium | reverse complement strand
TGTAAATTGTTTTTTTGGATCCACACATTTCATTAAAGATATTAAATAATTTTTTTTATTGAATCCTACTGATAAATTATAAAAATATTCTTTTTTTAATGTTTTTTTATCTACTTTTTTAATAAAAGAATTAGTTATAGGCTGCATGCCCAAATCAAGGAATTTTTTTTTCATTATAGGGTTTTATATTTTTTTTTAAAGTAATCAATTAGTATATACAAAAATATATTAGTGAATTAAAGAAATTTAAGAGCGTAAATAAGTTAACAGTTATAATTTTTTAATCTAAGATACAGAAATGAAAAATTCATTTGATGAGAAAATTTTGAATGAAGCTAATGATTGGAAAAACGCAAAACAAAAAGTAGTTCTTGCAACAGTCATACAGACCTGGGGATCATCCCCAAGAGCTGTTGGAAGCCGAATGATTGTAAATGAAAACGGAGATTTTTCAGGATCAGTTTCTGGAGGGTGTGTTGAAACAGCAGTAGTTCGCGAGTGTGTAAATCTAATAAAAGAAAAAAAATTATTTAAAAAAATAGAATTCAAAGTTTCAAATGAAAGCGCTTGGGAGATCGGTTTAGCTTGCGGAGGGGAAATAGCAATATTTTTAGAAGAAATTAAATGAAACAAGAATTACTTAAAGAAATTATTAAAAAAAAAGAAAACAAAGTTGAATTTGCAATTATTACTAATCTTGAAAATGGAGAAAGTTGTATTTTTGAAAAAAAAAAACCTGTTGATAAAAATTTTGAAAAACATATTGAAAAAATTAATTTTTATTTTGATAAAAAGAAAAATGGAATCATTGAAGAAACAAATATCTTTATTGAAACTTATATTCGTCCAATTAAAGTTATTATTGTTGGAGCGGTTCATATTGCTCAATATCTAGTTGATTTTGCAAAAAGTTTAAATTTTGAAATTTCAATTATTGATCCGAGAGGATATTTTGCATCAGAACAAAGATTTCCAGGCATTAAAATAATTAACAAATGGCCTAAAGAAGCATTCAAAGAAATATCTACTAATTCCCAAACAGCATTGATTGCTTTGACACACGACCCCAAGATTGATGATCCTGCATTACAATATGCAATTAAAAATAAATTTTTTTATATTGGAGCTTTAGGTAGTAAAAAAACACATGAGAACCGTTGTAAAAGATTAAAAGAAGCAAACATTAAAGATGAAGATATTAAGAAAATTTTTGGACCAATAGGCATAAAACTTGGAGGTCGCTCTGCTCCAGAAATTGCTTTATCAATTATTTCCCAATTAGTTTCAGAAGTTTATAAAAAATGATAAGTGCTATTTTACTTGCTGCTGGCCAATCCAAAAGAATGGGTGGTGAAAATAAACTGATAAAAAAATTCAGAGGCAAGTGTTTAATTAATCATATTTTAAAATCTTTAATTAAAAGCAAAGTCAGAAAAATTATTATAGTTTTGGGCTATCAAAGTTTTAAAGTAAAAAAAAAACTTATTAAAAGTAAAAAAATAAAATTTATATATAACAAAAGTTTTAAATCAGGAATGGCCAGTTCAATCAAAGCTGGATTAAAAAAAATATCAAAAAAAAATTCAGGCTTTTTAGTGGTTCAAGGAGATATGCCATTTGTGAGCAAAACAATTATTAATAGCCTGTGTTCATCAATTAAAAGAGCAGACAAGGAAATATTTATCCCTTTTTATAAAAGCAAAGCAGGCAATCCAATAGGTTTTAAAATTTCTTTTTTGAAATTTTTAATGAAGATCAAAGGGGATAGTGGAGCCAAAAGAATTATTAGATCACATAAAAGGAAAATTTACAAACTTAAGATTCAATCAAATTCAATTTTAAGAGATTTTGATAATTTATAGGTTATTGCTTAACTACAGGACTACCTTTTAGCCACTCAGTTTCTTTACCTTCATAATGTTCTTTTTTCCAAATAGGTGTTCTTTTTTTTATTTCTTCAATAATAAATCTTGAAACTTCATAAACTTCTTTTCGGTGTTTACAGGCAACAGCAATCAGAACACTCGTTTCTCCTAACGCTACATAACCTTTAGCATGCTCAATAAAAACTACAATTGTTTCAAATTTAAATTTTTTTTTTGCTTCTTCATAAATTTCTTGAAAACTTTTTTTTACCATTCCATCATGAGAGTCATAAGTAATCCCAGTAACTTTTTTATTGTTGTTTTCATTTCTTACTGTTCCCATGAAAAATAATGAAGCTCCACATTTGCTTGAGGCAATAAATTTTTGAGCTTTAGAGATATTAATTTTTTCTTTTTTTACATCTAAAATATTGCAATGGATCATTAACCTCCTCCTATAGGTGGAATAATAGCAATTTTTTGTTCTTTAGAGATAACATAATCATCATGAATTATTTCGTTTTTATCTGAGCAAAAAGCGGCCGCCTTTACAAGTTCACGAAAATTTTTATTACCTACATGATGATTATCAATAAATTTCATTAATTCTTTTCTAAGATCTTTAATTTTAGAATTATTTGCCAAATTAATTTCTATAAAACTTTTTGCACTAAAATCACGACTTGCGCCATATAATTCAACTGTAATTTTCATAGATTATTTAATTAAAAAATATTTTCTAAAAATTTAGGCAAACCATCTGGATTAGTCCATAATCCGCTTTTTCCACCTTCTTTAATTAATAATTTTACATTATCAATTCTTAGATGTGGATTAACTATTTTACTTAAATCATAAATAGTAATTAATGCAGCATTAACTCCCATTATCGCTTCCATTTCAACACCTGTTTTTGCAACTGCTGAGACAACACAAAAAACTTCTAATGAATGATCAACTTCATTCATGACAATTTTTGTTGCTATATGATCAATTGGCAGTGGATGACACAAAGGTATTAATTCACTTGTTTTTTTTACGCCAAGAACAGCTGATACTTCCGCTAAGCTTACAGGATCACCCTTGGGCATTTTTTTATTTTTAATTAAATCAAAAACTTCTTTACCTACGTAAATTTTTCCTGACGCAAGAGCTCTTCTAAAAGTTTCTTTTTTCGAAGACACATCAACCATATTAAAAGAATTTTTTTTAAAAATTTCCTTAGCCCAATCTTTTAATTCTTCTTGATTAACAATTTTTAAATTTTTCATATTTTAATTATTTAAAAGAAGTTCTTTAGCTTTTTCAAATTGTTTTTTTGTTAAAGTACCTTCTTTGTACATTTCGGTTAATTCCCGCAACTCTTTGGTTAAATTTTTTTCATCATTTTTTTTAACTAATGAAATAGATTTATCGTATTCATCAAAATTCAATTTTTGACGATCAAGAATTTTAATTTGTTTTTCGAAATTTTTATGACGATGTACTGCAAGATTAACCCATTTTTCCATATACTTTTTTTTATCAGGATATTTTGAAATATTGGATGGAAAATATTCACTTGTTTCTTCTTTATTAAATTTTGTTTTAGGTCCACTATCTATTTCAGGGTCAATCATACGAAAAACCCAAAATAGTTTTCCACCTGTGTAATAGTAATGTTCACTGCGCAACATCATCAATGGTATCTCAATATTGTTATTGGTCATATAGCTTCTCATGATTCTTGGAGCATAATTCATATCCACATAATAAGAATTAGTCATTGACGGATTATATAATTCTTTATGAACTTCCCAATTTCTTACAATAAAACAATTACTAACTTTTCCTTTTTTGTATACCTTAAAAATATAATATTCTAATCTTTTATAGCAACCTCTTCCTTTGTTGGCTTTGTATAAAAGTTCATAAAGCCATGCGTTGGCTAAAGCAGGGTGATTACCAAAATTATCAATAGCCAGAAGCTCTACTAATCTGCTTAGTTTATTTTCTTTGATTTGTGCTAAGAATTTAGCTGTAAATATTATACCATCAACAGTTTTTGTGTGAGATCCTATAACTCTCCATCCCCCACCTGATGCCAGATCTATTGTTAATTTTCTAAATTTAAAGTTTTCATTTTTACCAATTTCTTGAGATGCGAATGATGATTGTGTAAAAATTAGTAAAAAAAAAATTAAAATTATTTTTTTCACTATCCTCCAGTAGTGGACAAATTTTTAGTTAAACCTGTCTCACCAAGTTCTAGATAATGGGACTCTTTTTTAAAGTTTAGTTGTTTTGAAATCAAATCTTTTAGTTCCTCTAGCTGGTCATCTTTTTGTAAAAGGTGCCTGATGCTTATTCCTGTAGTACCAAATAAACATAATCTTAAATCACCTCTTGCTGTAATCCTAAGTCTGTTGCAACTTTTGCAAAAATCTTTTGAATAAGGAGCAATAACTCCAAATTTTCCTTTAAAAGAAGGATTTATATAATTTTTTGACGGACCAGCATCTCTTCCAAGAGTTTGAAAAATCCAACCATTTTTATTTATATAATCAGTGAATACTTTTGCTGATATATGATATTTTCTAAAGTAATCTAAACCATCTCCAGTTTGCATTAACTCTATATATCTAAAATCAATTTTGTTATTTTTTATAAAATTGCTCCATTCGTTAAAATCTTTTTCGTTATCATTAATTCCTTTTAACAAGACTGCATTTATTTTTATATTTTTAAAATTAAGTTGTTGTAATTTTTCAATTCCTTTTAGTATTTCAGGCAATCGATCATGACCTGTAACATTTTTAAATGTTTTTCTATTTAAGCTATCAATACTTATATTTATTCCATCTAAACCACTTTCAGCAATTTGATTAGCAATTTTATCTAATCGATAGCCATTAGTTGTAATAACTGTTTTTTTAATACCGGAATTATCTTTTAAGACTTTTAGTATTTCAAAAAAGTCTTTTCTAACCGTTGGCTCTCCGCCCGTTAATCTTATTTTGCAAACTCCAAGTTCCGACAAACCCTTTGCTAATCTTTTAATTTCATCAATATGAAGAAAAGATCGATTATCACTTTTATCTTTTTGATAACCATTAGGTAAACAATAGCCACATTTAAAATTACACACATCTGTAATTGATAATCTTATATATGGAAAAGTTCTTCCAAAACTGTCTTTAAGCATTTTCATTTAATTATTTATGGGTTAGGCTAACATATTATACATAATTTATCATGGGTGAATTTCTTACTAAAACCGAAATAAATCAATTCAATCAAGATGGTGACAATTTAGGTGGGACCATGTTTCCTCAACTTTGGCCCCACAAATAAAATTATTTTGATTTAACTATCTTAGTATTTTCAAGATTTTGAGGGTTTTTTGCTAAAACAGGAGCTAATAGAATAAAAGACCAATAAATTAGCAATACAAATATTGACAATGATCTCATATTTTTTCGCCGTTTATTTTGCAATTTTTCTTGTTAATTTTCCCTTCAAAAGATTCTAAATTAGATTTGTTTACAATCCAGACAAAAGACTTTTCATAAGTATTATCTGCTGAAACAGTCGTGCATTTTTTACCTAATTTTACAGAATGAGTTGAGCAATGAGTAAGAAGTAAAACGCCTAGTAATGATATAATTGTTTTCATGATAACGAAATAAACATCAATCTTGATATAAGAATGTTTTAATTTTGTCTTAATTTTGATTTTTAAAAAAAACTATTTTTTATTTTAGGTATTTTTTTAACCCTATGCTCATGAAGGACAGGAGTATGGCAACAATCACATCTTCAAGTGGAGTAGCTGCCGGAACACCAAAATTCCATACAATCACGCCGATTAACCATATTAAATAAATTTTCATTTAATTTCCTAGGATAGTGATATATTTTAATTAGAATGAAAAAACTACCCAATATCCTTGAAACCTCAACGAACAAAGGTATTACGCGTATTAAGATCAATGATCCTCGAAGCTATAACGCTCTATCTTTTCAGATGTTAGGAGGATTAATTGAGTGTTTTAAGAAATTCAGCAATGATAATAAGACCAAAGTCATCATCATTGAAGGCTTAGGGAAAGGTTTTAGTGCGGGACACGATCTAAGAGAGATACGGTCTCTAAAAGGATCCTCAAATTATCTCAAATTATTTAATTTATGCTCTAAATTAATGATGAACATTATTCATAACAAAAAACCTGTGATTGCGAAGGTTCATGGAGCAGCTTTTGCAGCAGGATGTCAGTTGGTTGCGACTTGCGATCTTGCATTCAGTACTAAAGAAGCAATTTTTGCAACTCCAGGAGTTAATATTGGTCTTTTCTGTAGTACCCCAATGGTTGCCGTAAGCAGAAATGTTCCTAGAAAAAAAACAATGAAAATGCTTTTGACAGGTGATCCTATAAACGCGAAATACGCTAAAGAGATTGGATTGATTAATGATCATTTTCCAAAAGTGAGACTTGAGAAAGAAGTTTTGAAAGTTGCAAACAAGATTGCTTTAAAATCAAACAAGGTGATCAAAATTGGAAAAACTGCTTTTTATAAGCAATTAGAAATGCCTCTAGATAAAGCTTACAAGTATACAAGTAAGATCATGTGTCAAAATATGATGCTGATGGATGCAAAAGAAGGAATTTCGGCATTTATACAAAAGAGAAAGCCTAAGTGGAAAAATAAGTAATGAGTGACTTTATTAAGAATATTCTTACAAATTCAAAAACTATCGCAATGATTGGAGTTAGTTCTTTAAAAAAGAAGGAAGATCCTAAAATGATTAAAAGAAAACCATCAACTATTGTCATGAAATATATGCAAGACTTTGGTTACAAAGTAATTCCTGTTAATCCCTCAGCTGTAGGAGAGGTAATACATGGGGAAACCGTGGTTGCTAATATAGAAGATATTTCAATACCAATTGATATTGTTGATGTCTTTCGTCCGTCAAAAGAAATACCAGCTATAGCAAATCAGGCAGTTAAAATAGGAACGAAAGTTTTATGGCTACAATATGGAATTCAAAATGAGGAGGCTGAACAAATTGTTAGCAAAGCCAATATTCTTTATGTTGCAAATAGGTGCATCAAACAGGAATATCAAAAATTATTTGAAAAATCTAATCCAGTTTTTCCAGCACTGATAAAACGATGAGAAAAATTTTTTTAGTTTATGGTCATTATAATGATCAATCTTTTAATGCTTCGATAAAGAATACATTTATTGAAACAGCAAAAGAAGGTGGGCATCAGGTTGATTATGTAGACCTTTATAAAGAAAAATTTAATCCAGTCTTTTCAGGTGAAAAACCAGATTCAACAGTCATTGACCATCAAAAGAGAATTGAACAATCTGATACTATTGTTTTAATAGCCCCAATTTGGAATTTTAGAATGCCAGCAATACTTGAAGGATGGATAGATAAAGTATTATCTCCACCTTGGGCTTTTTCATTTAAGAAATTATTTGGTAATTATGGTTATCCAAAAGGAAATCTTAAAGGAAAAAAAGCAATTATTTTCTGCACTTATGGTTCTCCAAGGTTTGCTGTTGCAACGTTCTTTTTAAATATGCCTGTACGAAGATTGAAGCGTGGTATATTCTATATTTGTGGGATAACAGATATTTTATACAGAAGATATTTTGCCGTTCCTTTTGTAAGTGAAGAAAAAAGAAAGCAGTTTTTAGAGGATGTAAAAAAAACTGCAAGAAATTTATGAACAGGTTTTTTAAATCAATTTTTATTATTTATTTTTTAATAGGAGTTAATAGTATAGCTTTTTCTGCAGGTTCTTTTAAAACGCATAGAGGCCAAGGTGAAGTAAAAATATCTCAACGAGTTTTTGATCTTTTAGAATTTTATCTTAGTAGTGGAAAATATGGAAAGCATAGAAACAACCCTCCTGAATGGGCAAAACCAATGTTAAAACGTCACTGGAACCCTATGTTTCTCATAATCTCAAAAAACGGAAAAGAAATGTATTGGTATTATAATTCACATGGGGACAGAGCAGACCTGAATCCCAATTATCTTGGTAAAGCAAGAGTAGCGTGTGAAAAAAGAGGTCAAGGAGAATGTTTTGTTTTTGCTGAAAGAAGAAAAATAGTTTGGCAAAATGGAATTAATCCTAAAAAAGGAACATTAATTAAAAAAAAACAAGTTCAACAAGGTATGTTGCCACAAATATTAAAAGAACTAGGCTTTTATGACGGTGGCGCTACACAAACAGAAAAAATAGAAAAGAAGAAAAAGAAAATAGAAAAGAAAACAACTGAAAAATCT
>CACKTW010000021.1 GCA_902603215.1 uncultured Pelagibacteraceae bacterium | reverse complement strand
TTCTTCAGAAATAATTTCTAAAACAGCAATATCTGAAAGTGGATCACTCCCCACTACTTTAGCTTTATATTCTTTTTCGCCATTTACTCTAACTAGAATATCTTCTGCGCCCTGAATAACGTGATTGTTGGTAACTACTAAACCTTTTTTATCAATAATAAATCCTGAGCCAAGAGAAGTTGCTTTTCTTTCTTTTGGAGCATTAAATTCTTTAAACATTTCTTCAAAAGGTGATCCTGGAGGAAATTGAAAAGGAAAAGGATTAGAAGATGTTACAATCGTTTGCGTTGTTGAAATATTTACAACAGATGGCATCAATTTTTCTGCTAAATCAGCAAATGATCCTGGGGCTTTTTTAGCATGTGCAGGTAAAATAAATAAAAATAAAGAGCCTATTAAGACTATAAAAAATCTGAAATTATTAATTTTCATTGTTAGTTCTTACTGTACCAAATAATAAAAAAACCAATTAAAGCAAAAATTAAACCACCAATTCTTAACTGATTTATATCTATTTTTTCAATAGTTTTTAGCATATTTTTCATTTTTGATGGGAATAAGGCATATAAAATGCCCTCTAAAAAAAGTAAAAGGCCTAGCGCAATAACTAGTTCTTTCATTGGATTAATTTTTTTTCTGTTTAATAACTCCGGTAGTTCCGAAAAACTTAAAAAAGTCACTATCGGGAGAAAGGATTAAAGAAGTATCTCCGCCAATCAATGCTTTTTCATATGCTTGCATTGCTCTGTAAAAACTAAAAAACTGAGGATCTTTTCCAAATGCTTGTGCAAAAATTTTATTTCTAGTTCCGTCTCCTTCACCTTTCATAATTTCAGATTTTTTATTTGCGTTAGCAAGAATAACAGCAACTTCTTTATCTGCGGTTGAAGTAATTGTAACTGCCATCTCAGCGCCTCGAGCTCTGAATTCTTTTGCTTCTCTTTGTCTCTCAGTTTTCATACGTTGAAATATAGCTTCACTGTTCGCTTGTGGAAGATCAGCTCTCTTAATTCTTACATCCACAATTATGATACCAAAGTTTTCTGCCTCTGTATTTACACCTTCTTGAATAAGAGACATTTGTTTTATTCTGTCTTCAGATAATAAGACAGCCAACCTTTGTTTACCTAAAACGCTTCTTATTCTTGAGTTAATAATCGTTGAAAGTCTTGATCTTGCAACTCTTTCATTTCCTACTGAAATATAAAATTTCAAAGGATCTACAATTTTAAATCTTGCATAAGCATCCACTATTAATCTTTTTTGATCAGAAGCAATAACTTCTTCGGGTGGAGTGTCTAAATTTAAAATCCTTTTATCTAAAAAAACAACGTTTTGAATTATAGGAATTTTAAAATTCAAACCTGGTTGGGTTATAATTCTTTTCGGATCACCAAATTGAAGGACTATCGCTTGGTTAACTTCTTTAACAACAAAAACTGATAAGTAAGCTATCAATCCAAGAACTACAATAATAGGTATAAATATTTTTTTCAAATTCATTAGTTACTTTCTGTTTTTTTCTTTTTCTTTTTTAATTCTGGTAAAGGCAAATAAGGTACAACACCTGAGCCTGAGTTTTTGTCAATTATTACTTTATCTATATCTGCTAAAACTTTTTCCATTGTTTCTAGATACATTCTTTCTTGAGTAACTTGTTTCGCTTTTGTGTACTCAGTATAAATTGCTAAAAATCTGCTTGCTTCACCTTCTGCTCTTGCAACAACTTCTTTTTTGTAAGCTTCTGCGGCTTGAAGAATTTTTGCAGCTTCCCCTCGAGCTCTTGGGATTACATCATTCGCATAAGCTTGAGCTTCATTTTTTGATCTTTCCATATCTGCTCTTGCGGCCTGTACATCTCTAAAGGCATCAATAACTTGATCAGGTGGGTCAGCTTTTTGAGTTTGAACTTGTGTAACTTGTATTCCAGAAGTGTATTCATCTAAAATCCTTTGAATAATTTCTTGTGTTTCTAATTCGATTCTTCCTCTTCCTTCTGTTAAAATTGATTGAAGATTACTCTTTGCAATAACTTCTCTCATTGCTGTCTCTGCTGCAGCTTTTACTGTTTGAACAGGATCTTGAATTTTAAATAAAAACATTCCAGCATCTTTAATAACCCAAAAAACTGAAAAGTCGATATTAACAATATTTTCATCACCAGTAAGCATCAAGCTTTCTTCTGGAACATCTGCCACTCCTCCTGAGAATCCTGAATCTCTTTCTGATCTAAAACCAATATCTATTCTATTAACTTTAGTAACTTTTGGAGTAAGAACTGTTTCCACTGGATATGGAAGATGATAATTTAATCCAGGTTGAGTTGTTGAAACATATTTTCCAAATCTTAAAACAACACCTTGTTCATCAGGTAACACTCTATATAAACCGCTCAATGCCCAAATTATTATAATAACAATCAATCCTAAAAATATTGGTCTATTCCCTGAACTTCCTCCAGGAATAAACTTATTAATTAAATCTTGAATTTTTTTTACGATTTCATCAATGTTTGGAGGCGGAGATCCTCGGCCTGAGCCATTACCTCCCGGTGAGCCCCAAGGACTGCCTTTTTTGAAATCACTCATGACAATGTATATAATATTTTTATTAATAAAAACAAGCTAATATAGTTCTATGAATAATAAAAAAAGTACAAGTATAAATGAGGAAATAAAAGTAAAAACTGCTTCAAAAAACTTTATAAAAAAGCCTATTCCTGGAATTAAGCATGCAATTGCTGTATCCAGCGCAAAAGGTGGTGTTGGAAAATCAACGTTTGCAGCTAATCTCGCAGTTGCTATAAAAAAGCTTGGGTCTAAGGTCGGCATTCTTGATGCAGATATCTATGGCCCTTCACTTCCTAAAATGATGAACATTTCTGAAAAACCGAAAAGTGACGGTAAAAATATCTCTCCTATAAATAAGTATGATATCCAATGTATGTCTATTGGATTTTTAACTGAAGAACAAACTCCAATGATTTGGAGAGGCCCAATGGCAACTAGTGCTATAAGAACTTTTACACAAAAAGTTTTATGGAAAGATTTGGATTTTTTGATTATTGATATGCCTCCTGGAACAGGAGATATACAATTAACATTTTCGCAAGAAATAAAAATTGATGGAGCAGTTATTGTTTCAACTCCACAAGAAATTGCTCTTCTAGATGTAAAACGAGGAATAAAAATGTTTGAAAAATTAGATGTAAAAATCTTAGGTCTTGTTAATAATATGAGTCACTTTGAAACAGATGATGGAAAAAACTATGCTATTTTTGGAGAAGGAGGAGTTGAAAGAACTGCGAATGAATTTAATAAAAATTTTTTAGGAAAAATTCCAATTGATTCTGATGTAGGAAAAGCTGCAGATAACGGCAAACCTTTGGTTGAAGAAAATTCTAATCATAAAATTTCAAAAATATATTTAGAAATCGCTAAAAAAATTAAATCATCTTTTCAGTAAAACCAAAAGATTCCATTAATTCATTCCATTCTCTTTTTGAAAGTTTGGAATTTTCATAATCACATTTTTCACCTTTAACAAGTTTTTGAATTACTAATTTGCCTTTTGCAGAAACTTCCATTCCTCCCACTCTATAGTCCATGAAAGCTTCATAAGCAATTGGAACCCATTTTTTAACTGTGTCTAACATTATATTGGCATAAGCTCTAATTTCATATTGTGCATGATTGTCAGCTCTTAGGCTTAAAAAATTTAACAGATTAAGCAAATCAGTTTTCCAATACCATTGGGTGTAAGTATTTAAAGTTAAATTCATTCTTGCAAGTTCTCTTGCTAAACCTTTTTTGTTTTCATCTATCGTTGAACCGTCAAAACGTTCGTTAAGCATCATTTCATAATTGTTGTATGTTCTTTCAGCATCATTTTTTAAAAGATCTAAAATTTTTTTTGCTTGATCACCCTCAATAAGATCTCCTCTTCCTTGTCTGTTGCTTTTAGATTGTGCTGCCAAATGTTCGCTTGATGGAAGATAAAACTCTTTATCTAAAATTGAATATCTCGCAGAATATTCATTTACATTAGCGGTTCGATGTCTAATCCACTGTCGTGCAATAAAAATTGGAAGCTTAACATGATATTTTATTTCACACATTTCAAATGGAGTGCTGTGTCTATGTCGCATTAAATATTTTATTAAGCCACTATCTGTTGAAACTTTCTTTGTACCTTTTCCATAAGAAACTCTAGCAGATTGAACTATTGACGTATCATCTCCCATATAATCTACAACTCTTATAAATCCATGATCAAGAACCGGCATAGCCTCGTAAAGTATTTTTTCTAATTCTGATGAAGTAACTCTTTTTGTGGTATTTTGCTGTGATTGCTGGTCTAAAATTTCCTGTTTTTGTTCTTTAGTTAATTTCATGATTAAATTTATTGAATCTTATTTAACAAGTTTTATATTAAGTATGTTGGTTTTCCAACTATGACGATAAACGAATTTCGTAATAAACATTGCGGACGTGGGAGCATTACCCACCACCTCCACCATTTACAACTTATGGGGGTGAATCAGAATCGACGAATGTCTAAAGGTTATTCTTTCGTTCGGTATTGTTCCGCCGTAACGGGCTAAATTATAATTGCAAATGATAAATTTGCTCTCGCTGCTTAATTAATTTAAGAAAGCGCGGTCTTGGGGCACCGGGCAACAGAACGCCCCTCTAAATATAGTTATTTTCTTTTTTTCTTTTTTCTTTTTGAGATGAAATCTCCCACTGTCTCGCCTGATTTAACGTTTGTGAGGCTTACATAAAATATAAGAACAAAGAAACCAATAACTGTCCAACCTAAAAAAAGATTAAGAAAAAAAACAGACATTGAATTTTTTATGCCCCTGGAAACCGCAATAATAAAAGGGATAAAATACAATGCAATTAAAATTATAAGAAATATTAATCCTTCCATAAGATTTTATACAATTTTAAATAATAAATTTCAAGGCACCTGGCAACAGAACGCCCCTATTTTTTTTTTAAACTTTTTATAATTAATCCATAAATAAAGATATTTATAATTATTAATGTGATTCCTAAGTATATTTGTAAATCAGCTGTTAAGTTTTCAGGATAAACGATTGATAAAATATAATTGTTAATAAAACTATTAGAATAAGTTGTTAATCCACTTTGATATAAAAACCAATTTTCAAGGTAAGTTAATGGGCAAACAGAACTAGTTAACTCAATATAGACTCCCCATATTAATGATGGAAGATGAAAATAAAGAACTTTTGAAAAAATAAAAAAAAGTAGTCCACCAAAAGTAGCAAATAAAATAAATATAAAATGGGTAATTAAAGTAAGATTTGCTAAAAATTCGTACATTTAATATATTAACCAAAGTTAAGGGCACCTAGCAACAGAACGCCCCTGCTATTTTTGTTGAATGATAAAAGAGTATAAAAAAACTGATACTTCTAAAATTCTGTACATAATTAATGAAGCTTCCTTAAAATACAAAGGTATTATTCCTGATGATTGTTGGAAAGAACCATACATGTCAGAGCAGGAATTGGTTGGTGAATTTAACGATGGAGTTTGTATGTATGGTTATCACCATAATAATACATTGATCGGAGTGATAGGGGTTCAGGAAGTAAAAGATGTTATTCTTATAAGACACGCTTATACTTTATCTTCGTATCAAGGCAAAGGGGTGGGAAGTGCGTTACTAGAGTATTTATTAAAAAAAAATAAAAATTCCCGTTTATTAGTTGGTACATGGAAGAATGCCACTTGGGCAATTCAATTTTATAAAAAATTTGATTTCATTCTTCACACAAAAGAAGAAACAGCTTTATTGCTTAAAAAATATTGGAACATACCAAAAAAACAAATTGAAAATTCAGTTGTATTGGAAAGGTGCTAAATGCATTATAATATGTACCTTTCCAAAAAGTTATGTTCTATGGTACTATCTGACCGAGGGCGGGATACAGAACGCCCCTTTAAAAAAAAGAAGGGATAAAAAAATATGAAAGATATGCTTGTATTGGGAAGACTAAAAGAAGGTAAATTTGAAAAATTTATGGGTTTCATGCAATCAGACATTGGAATGGCTGAAAGAAAAAAAGTTGCAGATGTTACAAAAACTGTAGGATCAGTTACTCCAGATAAAAGTGCTGTTATGTTTAAAATCTCGGTTCATAATGAAGCGGCTTTAAAAGCATTTTTAGATGGTTCAAATCCAGTATCGAAACCAATTATGGATGAGGTTATGGAGAGTTACGAAATTTTTGAACTAAACAAAGTTTCGTAATTTACTTAAATAATTGTAATTAAGTTTAACTTTTGAGGAGATTAAATGGCAACATATGAATGTTCAAAATGCGGAATGTCAGTAAATGCAACATGTGCAAAATGTAATGAACAATTAGTTAACGATACCTTAAAATTAGAAGATGGTTCAAAAGTTCAAATATCTAAATGTCCAAGCGACCACGGTAAAATAAAATCACCATTGTGCTGTGGACAAGATATGGTTTGTTCAAATTAGTTTTTTTATTGAACTTCTCAAAACTCAGACCAGCATCAAGATAAGTATGAATATAATCAAACCAATTATAGGAACAAAGAAATGCTGCATATTCTTATTCTACCAAGATCCCTAAAAGTTTTTTCATTTAACGGAACACTCTTTTATTTTATAAATTTTGATAAATCAGGTTTAAAATAATTAGGCCCCTTCATAACTTTCCCAGATTCATTATAAATTGGTTTGCCATCTTCACCTAACTTGCTCATATTAGATTTTTGAACTTCGTCAAAGCATTTATCAAGATTTACACCAAAGGCATGCCCTGCACCATAAGTAACATATAAAATATCAGTTAAAGCATCAATTACCTCTTTTAAATCATTATTTTTTATTGCTTGTTTAAATTCTTCTAACTCCTCATTGATCAAATTAATTCTTAAATTATTTATTTTTTCAGAACTTAAGCCTGGTTTAGTTTTCACTTCTTGGCCAAATGTTGTCATAAATATTCCTACTTTTTCAAAATTTGTCATAATGCTCCTGTATGATTCTTGATAAATTTAATGTATAAGATTTAATACATTGGACCAAACTAAAATTATGAAATTTAGAAAAGAATTTGATACTATTGGCGTTGTCAATGTTCCTGTGGAAAAGTATTGGGGTGCATCAACACAAAGATCAAGCAAATATTTTGATATTGGAGATTTTTTAGTCAGGCCAATTGTAATTAAATCAATCGCGATAATTAAAAAAGCAGCAGCAATCGTAAATGCAAAAAATGGTGATCTAGATAAAAGAATTAGTAAAGCAATTGTTAAGGCGGCAAATGAAGTTGTTTCTGGAAAATTAAAAGATCATTTTCCATTAAAAGTTTGGCAGACAGGTTCTGGTACTCAAACAAATATGAATGTTAATGAGGTTATTGCTAATAGAGCAATAGAAATCTTAGGTGGTAAAAAAGGATCTAAAAAACCAGTACATCCAAACGATCATGTGAATAAATCTCAATCAACAAATGATGTTTTTCCAACTGCTATGCATATGGCGATAGCTATCAGGGCAACAGGAAAATTAATACCTAGTCTTAGCTTACTTAATTCGCAACTAAAGAAAAAAACAAAAGAATTTAAAAAAATCATTAAAGTTGGCAGAACTCATTTGCAAGATGCTACACCTTTAACTTTAGGACAAGAATTTTCTGGTTATCACTTTCAACTAACGAAATGTATAGAAAGAATAAAAAGAGCTTTAGAAGAAATATATTTTTTAGCCCAAGGTGGTACTGCTGTCGGAACTGGCCTAAATACTAGAAAAGGTTTTGACAAAAAAATAGTGGCTGAAATAAAAAAAATTACAAAACTTCCATTTAAAACCGCTCCAAACAAATTTGCTTCACTAGCCGCTCATGATGCTATAGTTAACTTTTCCGGAACAATGAATACAACTGCTGTTTGTTTAATGAAAATTGCAAATGATATTAGATTCTTAGGATCAGGTCCTAGAGCTGGTTACGGAGAACTTATTTTGCCAGAAAATGAACCGGGTTCTTCTATAATGCCTGGAAAAGTCAATCCAACTCAATGCGAAGCTGTAACTATGGTATGCGTTAAAGTAATTGGAAATCATAATGGAATAACAATGGCAGGGTCGCATGGTCATTTTGAATTAAATGTTTTTAAACCATTAATTATACATAATATTTTACAATCAATTCATATAATGTCAGATTCAGCAAAGAGTTTCGCTAAATATTGTATTTCTGGTATTAAAGCTGACAAAAAAAGAATTAATGAGTTATTAGATAATTCTTTAATGTTAGTAACAGCACTAGCTCCACACATTGGGTATGACAACGCAGCAAAAATTGCTAAAAAAGCTTTAAAAAATAAAACTACTTTAAAAACGGAAGCAATTAAGTCAGGTTTAATAAATGAAAAGGATTACAAAAAAATTGTAGATCCAAAAAAAATGACTAGTCCTAAATAACTTTTTAATTAATCAAAAAAAATTCTAACTAAAGAACTGAAATTAGATTTATTCAACAAATCTATTGAGAGATTTTTAGATATAAAAGAATTAATTTTGCTGAAAAAATTTTTCAATTCAGGTTGTTTTAATCTATAATTATCTCCATAAGTTATTTGATC
>CACKTW010000020.1 GCA_902603215.1 uncultured Pelagibacteraceae bacterium | reverse complement strand
ATATATATATTGATTTTCTTATGAATGAAAATAGTAAAAATAACAAAGTTTATTTAATGTATTGGTTATTAATTTCTTTATTTTTGCTTGTATCTATAATTATTATTGGTGGATTGACTAGATTAACAGACTCTGGCCTTTCCATCACTGAATGGAATTTAGTTACAGGTTTTTTCCCACCAATGAACGTTCATGATTGGGAAAATGCTTTTAATCTATATAAAAAAATACCTGAATTCAAATTAGTTAATCCTTCAATGAATTTGAATGAATTCAAAGTAATTTACTGGTGGGAGTTTATACATAGATTGTTAGGCAGAGTAGTAGGTTTGTTTTTTTTATTACCACTGATCTATTTCACTTTAAAAAAAATGTTAACTAAAAAACAAATTATTTCTTTTTATTCAATTTTTTTGCTAATTTTTTTTCAAGGTTTTGTAGGTTGGTATATGGTTAAAAGTGGACTTACTGAAAGAACAGACGTAAGTCATTATAGGCTTTCTCTTCATTTAACAATTGCGTTTATTTTATTCATGCTAATTTTTTGGAATTTTTTACAATTAGCTTATTATAGAAAAAAACAAGCAATTGAAAAAACTTTACCAAATATTTATCTATTAGTATTTTTAATTTTAATTATTTTCCAAATATCAATCGGAGCTTTTGTATCAGGAATGGATGCTGGACAAATTTATAATTCTTGGCCTTATATGAATGATGCTTTTTTTCCAAACGATTCAACTTTTAAAGATTTTTTTTCTCTTTCGGTTTTTAATACCCCTTCACTGATTCAATTTTTACATCGAATGACTGCGTATTTAATATTTTTTTATTTTTTAATTATTTTATATTTTGTTTTTAAGGATAAAAAATTATTTTATTTAAGAAAAAATGTTATTTGGGTATTTCTTTCACTAATTTTGCAGATAGTTTTAGGTATTTTTACTATATTAAACGGTGCACAAATCTACATAGCATCTATGCACCAATTTGGATCAATTATTTTAATTTTTACTGTTATAATTTTAGTATATAAAAATTCAGAATTTAACTCACAGCCTTAAGTTTGCCTTTTCCAGAAGCTTCTAAAGCTTGAGTAAGGTCAGCAATTATATCGTCAGGATGTTCGATACCAATCGATAATCTTACATAACCAGGAGTTACTCCAGCTGCTAACAATTCTTCTTCTGTCAATTGACTATGTGTTGTAGTAGCAGGATGAATAGCCAAACTTCTTGCATCACCAATATTTGCAACATGATAAAACATTTGAAGGGCTTCTATAAATCTTTTACCAGCATCAACTCCTCCTTTTACTTCAATACCAACCAAGGCTCCATTTCCATTTTTTAAATATTTTTTAGCTCTATTAGCAACTTCACCCTTGTGCAGAGTAGGATAAATTACTTTTTCAACATTTTTATTTTTTGTTAAGAAAGCAACTACTTTTTCAGCATTTGAACAATGTTGTTTCATTCTTACCGCCACAGTTTCTAAACCTTGTATAATTCCAAATGCGTTATCTGGTGATAAACAAGATCCTAAATCTCTAAGCAAAACTACTCTTGCACGTACAGCATAAGCAACATTTGCTCCAGTTAATTGAGGAACAACTTGTCCCCATATTGCACCACCATAACTAGGATCAGGCTCATTAAACAAAGGTTGCCTTTTTGGATCTGCTGTCCAATCAAAATTTCCTCCGTCAACCAAAATACCACCGATTACTGTTCCGTGACCACCTATGAATTTAGTTAGTGAATGAATTACTACTGCGGCACCATGATCTAAAGGGTTACATATAACTGGAGAAGCGGTGTTGTCCATAATTAAAGGTATATTGTATTTTCTTCCAATATCAGAAACTTCTTTAATTGGAAAAACTCTTAAGTAAGGGTTTGGTAAAGTTTCAGCATAAATAGCTCTAGTTTTATCGTCTATTAATTTTTCAAAATTTTTAGGATCAGAAGGGTCCGCATATCTTACTTCAATTCCTAATTTTTTAAATGAATGAGTAAATAAATTTACAGTACCACCATATAAATCTGTTGAGCTTAATACGTTATCACCACTTTGAGCTACATTTAATAATGCAAACGTAGAGGCTGCTTGACCAGAACTAACCGTCACTGCTGCCAAACCATGCTCTAAGGCAGCCACTCTTTTTTCTAATACATCATTCGTTGGATTCATAATTCTTGTATAAATGTTTCCAAATTCCTTTAATGCAAAAAGATTTGCTGCATGCTCTGTATTATTAAACTGATATGATGTTGTTCTATAAATTGGTACAGCTACAGCCGTTGTAGATGGGTCTTTTCTATATTCACCACCATGTAAGGCTATAGTTTCTGGATTTTTTATTGTCTTGGGCATCTTAACCTCCCTTTATTGTTTGAATAATAGGTAATTAAACTGAAAAAAAACCTTCTTGTAAAGTCAAATTATTTAATAAAAAATTGACTTTATTGTTAAATGTAAGTATCTAAGCGCAATTGAAATGACCGACTTTATTAAACAAAAAGATATTAAAAATAATTGGCTATTAATTGATGCAACCAATGCGGTTGTTGGAAGATTGGCTGCATTTATATCAATAGTGCTAAGAGGAAAAAATAAAACACAATATACTCCACATATGGATAATGGAGATTTTGTGATAGTAAAAAATATTGAAAAGATAAAATTTACAGGAAATAAATTTGTAAATAAAAAATATTATAAACACACTGGTTACCCAGGAGGTATAAAAGAAATATCACCAGAAAGATTAAGCAGTAAAAAACCAGAAGAAATATTAAAACTAGCTGTTAAAAGAATGTTGCCGGGTGGTCCTTTAGCAAAAAAACAACTTTCTAAATTAAAAATTTATAGAGGAGAAAAACATCCTCACGATTCACAAAATCCTAAAGTAATATCTTTTGGAAAATTAAATAATAAAAATTTATATAGAAGCAATTAATGGAAAATATAGATACCTCTATTTCTAATAAGAATACTGAAAAAAAAATTAAACTTGATTTTAAAGACAGTAAGTATGCCACTGGAAGAAGAAAAAGATCAATAGCAAGAGTGTGGATTAAAAAAGGAACAGGCAAGATTTATGTTAATGGTAAAATGATGAACGATTATTTTCCAAGACCCAATCATCAAATGATTATTTCAAGACCTTTAGAAGTTGCAAATAAGGCAACTGAATTTGATGTCAGATGCAATGTTAAAGGCGGAGGTTTAACAGGACAAGCCGGTGCAATTATACATGGAATGGCAAGAGCTTTAATAAGTTTTGAACCAGAATTGAAGAGTGTACTTAAAAAAGAAAAATTAACGACAAGAGATTCAAGGGCTGTGGAGAGAAAAAAATATGGCCATAGAAAAGCCAGACGAAGTTTCCAATTTTCTAAAAGATAATTTATATCTATTACTTTCATTTCAAATAATTGTTATATTGAATTTAAAGAGATTCTATGAAATCAAAAAAAAAGATAAATATATTGGTGGCTGGAGCAACAGGCTATATTGGAATTGAGCTGATAAAGCTGTTATTGAAACATCCAAAAGTTAACATAAAATATATATGTGCACAAAAATCAATAGGAAAATCTTTAAATAAGTTTGACACCAGTATTAAAAATAAAAAATTACCTAAAATATCAAATTTTAAAAAAGCAAAATTAAATGAAATAGATGTAATTTTTACTGCCCTGCCTAATGGGGAAGCTCATAAAATTTCAAAAAAAATTAATTCTAAAATTAAACTTATTGATCTTTCTGGAGATTTTAGAATTGAAAATCCAAATATATATAAAAAATGGTATAAAATTTCTCATGCAGCAAAAAAATTAATAAAAAAATCTATTTATTCATTACCTGAATTAGTTGAAAAAGATTTAAAAAAATTCAAAATAATATCATGTCCTGGATGTTATCCCACATCAATACAAATTCCTCTTGTACCTTTGTTAAAAAAAAAACTCATCAGTATTAAAAACATTATTATTGATTCAAAGTCAGGCTATTCTGGAGCTGGAAAAAATCTTCATAAAAAATTTAAATATAAAAACATTTATAACTCAATTTCTGCGTATGGAGTAGGTGGTCACAAACATCTTGCAGAAATTGATCAGGAATTTGAAAAAATTACTAATAAAAAAGTTCAGATTCATTTTACTCCCCATCTTTCCCCTATGTTTCGAGGAATTTTATCTACTATTTACATAGATTTGAAAAACAGAGTTAGCGCTAAAACAATTTATAGTTTTTTGAAAAGTTATTATAAGAAAAAATATTTTATAAATATAAAAACTTTTAATAAAGCAATAGGAACAGGAGATATTATGAATACTAATTTTTGCAATATAAGTATTTGTAAAGATAGAAAAAAGAATAAAGCTATTATACTCTGTGCAATAGATAACTTAATTAAGGGTGGATCAGGTCAAGCAGTTCAAAATATGAATTTAATATATAACTATAAAGAAAAACTTGGTTTTAATTAATGAACTATTTTATTACAACTCCAATTTATTATCCTTCTGCTAAACCACATATGGGTCATGCTTATTCAAGCATTGTGACAGATGTTTTTGCCAGATTTAAACGTCTAGATGATCATGAAGTATTTTTTTTAACAGGAACGGATGAACATGGATTAAAAATTCAAAAAGCAGCAAATAAAGAAAAAAAAGATCCAAAAATTTTTTGTGATGAAATAAGCAAAACTTTTAAAGATTTATCTAAAATTCTTAATTTATCAAATGATGATTTTATTAGAACAACAGAAGAGAGACATCACAAGTCAGTACAATTTTTATGGAAAAAACTTGAAAACTCAGGTGATATTTATTTATCTAAATATAAAGGATGGTATTCAGTTTCAGATGAAGCATTTTATAATGATGATGAAGTTATAGAAAAAGATGGAAAAAAAATATCTTTACCGTCTGGCTCCCCAGTAGAATGGGTAGAAGAGGAATCTTATTTTTTTAAATTATCAGCTTGGCAAGAAAAATTATTAGATTTTTATAAAAAGAATCCAAATTTTATTTTGCCCAAGTCTAGAAAAAATGAAGTTGTCAGTTTTGTAAAAAGTGGCTTGAAAGATCTCTCAGTAAGTAGAAAATCTTTTTCATGGGGAATAAAAGTCCCAAATAATAAAGATCATATAATTTATGTTTGGCTAGATGCACTAACTAACTATATTAGTGCACTTGATTATCCAAATGAGGATAGTGAAAAGTTCAAGAAATTTTGGCCAGCAGATTTACATGTTATTGGAAAAGATATTTTAAGATTTCATGCTGTTTATTGGCCTGCTTTTTTATTATCTGCAGGAATAAAGCCTCCAAAAAAGGTTTATGGGCATGGATGGATTCTTTCAGGAGAAGAAAAAATGTCAAAATCAAAAGGAAATATTTTAGACCCTATTCAAATAATAAAAGATTATGGTCTAGATCAATTAAGATACTATTTAATTAAAGAAGTTTCTTTTGGAAATGATGGAAACATTTCAAAAAAAAGTATTGAAAATTGCATTAATAGCGATTTAGCAAATAATTATGGTAATTTTTGTCAAAGAACAATCTCTTTTTCTGAAAAAAATTGTAAAAATAAAATTCCCAAATATAGTGAGTTTTCAAAAAATGATTTAAAAGTGCTTAATGCTTTTAGCGATTCTTTAGAAAAAATAAGATCAATGATAGACAATCAGTTATTAACTGATTATATAAAATTTATTGTTGATAGAATTTTTGATGCAAATAAATATTTTAATGATGAAGAGCCTTGGTCAAAAAAAGATGATGTTAAAAGATTGAACACAATAGTATATGTGTCTTTAGAAATTATACGTAAAATTTCAATTTTATTATTTCCAATTATTCCAAATACAGCTGAAAAAGCTCTTTTAAATTTAAATTTAAAAATAAAAGATTTAAATTTTAAAAGCATAGGAGAACATTTTTTTCTTAAACCTGGTTCAAATTTAAATAATCAAGGCATTCTTTTTAAAAAAATTGTAAACAAATGATCGATTCCCATTGTCATCTTGATTATCCTCCTCTTTATGAAAACTTAGACAAAGTGATAGATAGAGCTAAAAATGAAGGAATAAAGTATTTGTTAACAATTTCAACAACTCTTAATAGTTTTGAAAAAATTAAAACTATTGTATCCAAGTATTCAAATATTTATGGAACCCTAGGAATTCACCCTCACGAAACTAAAGATTTTTCAAATCTTAAAAAAGATGAATTAATTAAAATTAAAGATAATAACAAAAAAATTATTGCTATTGGAGAAACGGGACTTGATTATTATTATAAAAATACCAATCCTAGTTTACAAAAAAAACTTTTTGTTGAACATATCAAATCAGCAATAGATTTAAATATTCCAGTTATTGTTCACTCAAGATCTGCCGAAAAAGATACTTTTGATATTTTAAATCAATATTCCAAAGAAGGTTTAAAGATTTTGATGCATTGCTTTACAGGATCACAAGATTTTTCAAAAAAATTAATTAATATTGGCGCATATATTTCATTAAGCGGAATTATAACGTTCAAAAATTCTATTGAATTACAAAAAACAGTATCTGCTTTGCCAATCAACAGAATATTAATAGAAACTGATTCACCTTTTTTAGCACCAACACCCAATAGAGGAAAATCAAACGAACCATCTTTTATGAAATATACTGCTGAAAAATTAGCAGAAATAAAAAAAATATCTTTTGAAGATATAAAAAAAAATACCACAGAAAATTTCAATAGACTGTTTTCGCTAAAATTATAATGAAAACCACATTTACAATATTGGGTTGTGGTAGCTCCTTAGGTGTTCCAAGAGCAGATGGTCATTGGGGAAAATGTTCAAAAAAAAATATTAAAAATTTTAGAACTCGTTGTTCAGCTTTAATTACAAAAGGTGAAAACAATATATTGATAGATACATCTCCTGACTTGAGACATCAATTATTAAAAAATAATACTAAAAATATTGATTCTGTAATTTATACTCATATGCATGGAGATCAAACTCATGGCATTAATGATTTAAGAACATTTTCTATTAAAAATAAAAAAAAAGTTGATGTGTATGCAAATAAACAGACACTTTTTTATTTAAAGAAAAGTTTTAATTATTGTTTTTTTGGAACACAGGAACATCGTCCAATTTTAAAACCTAATTTAGTAAAGAAAAATTTATTATTAGGGCAGGGTGTTGAAAAAATAAAAATCAAATCAATTCTTGTGAAACATGGTATGATTAATTGTGTTGCTTATATAGTTAATAAATTAGCTTATATTAGTGATTGTAATTTTTTGTCAAAATCAAATTTAAAAGATTTAAAGGGATTAAAATTTTTAGTTATAGATTGTTTAAGACTTAATCCACACCCATCACATTTCAATCTTTATTCAGTTTTAGAACTCGTTGAAATTATTAAACCAAGCAAAACAATATTAACAAATTTACATTCAGATCTTGATTATGATTTTTTAATGAAAAAAACTCCTAAAAACATTAAGCCAGCTTATGATGGTTTAAAAATCAACATATGACTTCTCCTATTGACAACTTGCTTTATTTAATTAAATTGGGATACTAATTATGCTTTTCAAAATTTGGTTTTTTGACGTTTTATTGTCAGTATTAATTTTTGCTGGCTTTGGCTATTTAGGAATTTATCTTTCAAATAAAAATAAATTTCTAAAAAAATTTAATATAAAAAAAAATTTAATCACTATGAGCATAATTTATATTTTGCTTATTGCAATTATGGAAAAATCTAATGTCAATGACACAGCTTATGCACTAGGTTTTGCTTGTGGCTTATTTGGAGCCGGTTATTTAGGAGCAATACTTGCCAGCGGTATAAAAACTAAATTTAAAAGTATTTTTAATCAAAACTTTTATCACGCTTTATTTGCTACAATTATATTAGGATTTTTTCTATCTTTAATTGTTTAAACTTTTTTCTATTACCGAAACAAATTTTTTTGATGAAGGACTTGTTATTGATGCAAAAGTTGTTTCAATTTTTCCCTCTCTATTAATTATGATTTTATGAAAATTCCATTTTGGCACAGCCTTGTTGCCAAAATTTTTTTTTGCCCAAAGATAAAATGGGTGAGCATTATCTCCTTTTACTGATACTTTTTCAGTCATTGGAAAACTAATGCCAAATTTTGCTTCACAGAAATTTTTGATTTCTTTGCTGGTTCCCGGTTCTTGTTGGCCAAAATCATTTGAAGGGACTCCAATCATTATCAACCCTTTTTCTTCATATTTTTCCCAAATATTTTGCATATCTTCATACTGTTTGGTAAAACCACATTTGCTAGCAACATTAACAACTACGATTACTTTCCCTTTATATCCGTTAAGACTTAACTCGGTACCATCTAAATCATTAAATTTAAATTCGTAAGCCAATTTTTCATACTTTGCATCTGCTGATTTTCCAAAAATAGAGATCATAAAAATTAATATAATAATTTTTTTAAACATATAATATTAATTACTTTTTTTACTAGTTAACAACAAAATAAAATACCCCATCAACGTTGAAAGCAAGGATCCTGACAGAACTCCTATTTTTACACCATCAATATATTGAGTATTTTCAACAAAAGCTAAGTTTCCAACAAACAGACTCATTGTAAATCCTATCCCAGTTAAAATTCCGACTCCATACAAATTAATCCAACTAGAATTATTTGGCATTTCAGCAAGCTTTAATTTTATTGAGGTGTAAGCAAACAAAAAAACACCTAACTGTTTTCCAACAAATAATCCTAATAATATTCCTAATGGCACAATTGAAAATAAAGAATTTAGATTCATACCTTCAAGAGAAACGCCGGCATTTCCTAAAGCAAATATTGGCATAATTCCGAACGCAACATAAGGCGCTATAGAATGCTCAAGTTTTAATAAAAGTGAAAAGTCATGCTGTTCTTTTCTGTGAGGTATTGTTAAAGCTAATAACACCCCGGAAATTGTTGAATGAATTCCTGACTCGTGTGTAAAGAACCACATAAACAAACCAACAATTAAATAAGGAAGAAACTTTTTTACAGAAAATTTATTCAATACAAATAAAAGAATAAAAGAAAATAAAATTAATAATAAATAGGTAAAATTTAAATTTCCAGAGTAAAA
>CACKTW010000019.1 GCA_902603215.1 uncultured Pelagibacteraceae bacterium | reverse complement strand
TTTATCTAAATTTGCTAAATTTTTATGAAACACTGGGCCAATAACCAAATTAACCCCTTCACTTTCTAATTGTTTAGCACCGATAAATGTTAACTTTGGATTTGATCCATTGTCTTTTGGGTAAATTTCAATTTTTTTATCATCTATTTTTGTTATAGCCATTCTAATCGAATTTAATATTGAGATTCCAATTTCTTTATTTTCTCCTGAAAGAGGTACCAAAATACCAATTTTTATTTTATCTTGATCAAACTGTTCTTCACTTGCAATAGAATATATATTAAAGAAACTTAGATAGAGGTATAATGCGGCAATTAAAAGTAATTTCATAAATTTAAATTATAATAATCTAAAATGCACAAACTCTCCAAAGAAAATTTTAATCACATAAATGAAACGAAACCAGGATTGTATTTAGTTTCAACGCCGATAGGCAATTTGGAAGATATTACTTTAAGAGCAATTAAAGTATTAAAATATTCAGACATTATTTTATGTGAAGATACTAGAAATTCAATGAAATTATTAAATAGGTACAATATTAAGAAAAAATTAATTTCGTATCATAAATTTAATGAAAAAAAAAAATTAAAAGAAATTACTGATTTAATAAATAAAAATAAAATTATATCTTTAATATCTGATGCTGGAACGCCAACAATTTCTGATCCTGGAAAAATTTTAGTAAATGAATGTATTAAACTTGGAATCAATATTTATCCAATTCCAGGACCATCCGCTTTGATTTCAGCATTAAGTGCTAGCGGGTTTAGTGATAAATCACTTTTTTATGGTTTTCTTCCTGATAAAAAAAATAAAATTGAAAATGAGCTAAAAAAATTGAGCAACTTTCAATATTCAATTGTTTTTTTTATATCTTCAAAAAAGTTTTTAAAAGTTTTTGATTTAGTCAAAATTTTTTTTTCAGATAGAAAAATTTTTATTGCTAAAGAGATGACTAAATTATACGAAAAATATATCCAAGAAGATGTTTCTAAATTGAATATCAAAGAAGGAGAGCTGAAAGGGGAACTAACTGTTGTAATCTCTAATGCTAGTGCTGATAAAAAAGATTTTCAGAATTTAAGAGAATCAGTTAAAAAGGAGATTAAGGAAATGTTAAAAATATATACCATTAAAGATACAGTTTCTTTTATTTCAAAAAAAGAAACAATTTCAAAAAAAATAATTTATGATTATTGTTTAAAATTAAAAAAATGAAAAATATTTTTTTTTTTATGATTCTGTTTTTTTTCCTATCGAATTGTACAGGCTCTGGAAGTAAAGGGTTACTTGGTACAGGAGTTAGTATAGCAACTGATCCAAGATCTTTAGGAACACAAATAGATGATTCAATCATGGAAAAAAATTTAAAGGCAAGATTGATTTTGGGAAACAAAAAATATTTTTTAGATATAAAAACAGAGGTTATTGATGGAAGAATTTTTTTAACAGGTGTAGTTGATAAGGCTGAGGAAAAACTTCAAATAACAAAAATGGCTTGGGAAACTAAAGGCGTACGTTCAGTAAAAAATGATTTAAAAATCAAAGAAAAATTTGATATTAAGGTTTCTGCAAAAGATTTTTTAATTTTATCTCAATTGAAATCAGCATTAATCTTCAATAAGAATATTAAGGCATCAAACTACCATATTGATGTTTATAAAAAGAAAATATTTATTTATGGAATTGCATCAGACAATAATGAAAAAAAAGAAGTAATTAATGAAGCAAAACAAATTTTAGATGTACAAGATGTTATTGCAAGCATTTTTCTTATTGAAGATCTAAGAATACAAAGGGATTAATTTTTTTTATTATAATTAATAATTTCAGCAGAATAAGCTGCAATCGAAGCTAAGTTTATTATGTCTGCTGTTGAAGATCTAAGAGGTGCAATTTCAATTGGTTGACCTAACCCAACTAATAAAGGCCCAATACCTTTTGCTTCACCTAAAGTTTTCATCATTTTAAAAGATATTGCCGCACTATGTTGTCCAGGCATAATAAGTATATTTGCATTTCCTACAATTTCTGAAAAAGGATAAAGTTCCTTATATTTTTCACTTAAAGCCACATCAGGTTGCATGTCGCCATCAAATTTAAAATCAACTTTTTTTTCTTTTAATATCTTAACCGCATCTCTTAAATGTTTAGTTCTTTTAGTAATAGGCTGCCCAAAAGTTGAATGAGATAAAAAAGCAACTTTTGGATCAAAACCAAATAATCTTACTACTCTTGCAGATGATATAGCAATGTTAGCCAGCTGTTCTGCGCTTGGGTATTCATGAACTGTAGTATCAGCAATAAATACAGTTTTTCCTTTGCTCACAATCATGTTTAAACCAAACATGATTTCACCTGGTCTAGCATCTACTACTCTTTTGACTTTGTCCAAAGAAGATGAATATCGCCTTGTGTTTCCAGTAACCATTGCATCTGCATCTCCACTTGTTACCATACAAGAGCCCCATATAACGCGATCATTCCTTACAAGTCTGTCACAATCTCTTTCTAGAAGCCCTTCTTCACGTTGTAATTTTTCAAAAAGAAATTTTGTATATTTTTCTCTCTTTTCTTTATCTGTAGAATTAATTATTTCTATTTTGAAATTCTCATCTAAACCAAATTCTTTTAATCTTTCCTTAATCTTTTCTTTTTTACCAACTAATATTGGAATTCCTAGGCCACTATTTTTAAAAGCTATTGCAGCTTTCAAAGTGTTTTCATCTTCACCTTCAGCAAAAACAACTTTTTTTTGTATTTTTTTTATTTTCGAATTAATACCTTGCATTATTGTAACAGATGGATCTAATCTTTGTTTTAAGCTATCTTTGTATAGCTCAAAGTCTTCAATTTTTTTTCTTGCAACTCCAGTTTTAATTGCAGCTTTGGCAACAGCTACTGGAATTACACTAATTAATCTTGGATCAAAAGTTGAAGGAATAATATATTCTCTTCCATATCTCGGTCTGTCACCTCCCATTGCAGCAACAACTTCATCCGGAACAGATTCTCTTGCTAACTCAGCTATTGAGCTAGCAGCAGCAACTTTCATTTCTTCATTAATTGTTTTTGCCCTTACATCCAACGCACCTCTAAAAATATATGGAAAACCAATTAAATTATTTACTTGATTTGGATAGTCCGATCTTCCTGTTGCAATTATTGCATCATCTCTTACATCCATAACATCTTCTGGTAAAATTTCAGGATCAGGATTTGCGCATGCAAAAATAATTGGATTAGGAGCCATTTTTTTTACCATATCTTTTGTTAGTACATTTTTAGCAGACAGACCTAAAAACACATCTGCACCATTAATTGCATCTTCAAGTGATCTATCTTTGGTTTCAATTGCATGTGTAGATTTCCATTGATCAAGATTATCTCTTCCTCTATACAAAACTCCTTTTCTATCAAGCATTGTAATATTATCATTAGGAACACCTCGACTTTTAAAAAGATTTGTACAAGCGATTGCAGATGCCCCAGCTCCATTAACAACAACTTTAATATCTTTTATTGATTTGCCTGAGATATCAAGGGCATTGATTAAAGCCGCTAAAGTAATTATTGCTGTACCATGTTGGTCATCATGAAAAATTGGAATATCTAATTTTTTTCTTAGTTTTTTCTTCTATTATAAAACAATCTGGTGCCGCAATGTCTTCTAAATTTATGCCTCCAAAACTTTTACTAACATTTGTAATTGTGCTAATTATTTCTTCCACATTAGACGAATCTAGCTCTAAATCAATCGAGTCAATATCTGCAAAACGTTTAAACAAAACAGCTTTACCTTCCATAACAGGTTTTGATGCGAGAGCTCCTAAATTTCCTAACCCTAATATTGCAGAGCCATTACTAATTACGGCAACTAAATTTCCTTTTGATGTATAATCGTAAGCAGCCTCAGGGTTTTTAGCGATCACCTTAACTGGCGCCGCAACCCCAGGAGAATATGCTAAAGCCAAATCTCTTTTTGTTACCATAGGTTTTGAAGAACGAATTTCTATCTTTCCTGCTTTTCCACTGTTGTGAAAATCCAACGCTTCTTTATCTGTGTAACGGTCTATTTTTGACTTTTTCTTCATTTAAAATTTGAGTATCTTACAATTAACACAAAATTAAGGCTTATATGTCAAGATGAACTTAATAGCATCTACCTCTACATTTGGTTTTTTTACATTGATCAGCAGAATACTTGGTTATGTTCGAGATATTTTGATTGCTATTTTTTTAGGAACTAGTTTGTTTGCAGATGTATTCTTTGTTGCTTTTAGACTTCCAAATACATTCAGAAGATTGTTTGCCGAAGGAACATTTAATGCTGCATTTATTCCAAGCTATGCAGGAGTTCTGGCAAAAAATAAAGAGCAAGCTGATGAGTTTGGAAAAAATGTATTTAATTTACTTTTTATTATTTTGTTTTTTATTGTTCTTTTAGCAGAAATTTTTATGCCTAAATTAATTTATTTAATTGCTCCTGGCTTTTATAAAGATCCGGAAAAACTAAATCTTGCAGTTAATCTAAGTAGAATAACATTTCCTTTTTTATTTTTTATATCTTTAGCTTCTTTCTTTTCAGCAATACTTAATTCTTATAATAAATTTGCAGCCGCAGCCGCAGCACCCATTATTCTTAATGTAATTTTGATTGGCTCTTTGTTTTTTTCAAAGTGGCTTGATATATCATCAGTATTATTACTTTCTTATGCAGTATCTTTTTCAGGATTTTTACAATTAGTAATTTTATTATTTTTTGTTAAGAAGCATTTTAAACCAGTTTTTAATTTAAAATTTAAAATAGATCATGAAGTAAAATTTTTTTTTAGAAAATTACTACCAAGTATTTTTTCATCAGGCGTTACTCAGATAAATATTTTGGTTGGGACTATAATAGCTTCTTTCCAAGCTGGCGCAGTTTCGTATTTATATTATGCAGATAGAGTTTATCAAATAAATTTAGCTGTAGCCGGGATTGCTGTCAGCACAGTTATGCTTCCAGAACTTTCAAAACATATTAAAAATAATGATTCAGACAATATTTTAAATTTACAAAATAGAGCTTTAGAACTTTGTTTATTTTTGTCAATTCCAGCCGCCGCCGCTCTTGTATTGGCCTCAGATGAAATAATTACATCTTTGTTTGGATACGGTTCTTTTGATAATCAAAGTGTAAAAAACACAGCTTTGGCCCTTACCTTTTTTGCCTTTGGGGTTCCCGCATTTTCTATTTTAAAAATATTTTCCAATTTTTTCTTTGCTCGTAATGACACAAAGTTACCTTTTTATTTATCAATAACATCAGTTATTTTAAATATTTTAATAAGCATTTTATTTTTCAGCAAAGTAGGCTTTATTATTATACCAATTGCAACTTCGGTTTCTTCTTGGATTAATGTTTTTTTACATTTTTATTTTATTAAAAAAAGAGATTTACACAGTTTTGATGGTAATTTTATTTATAAATTTCCACGAATAATGTTATCTGTAATTACAATGGGAATTATATTGTATTTATTGTTAGAGTTTTTTGCGCCTAAATTTGACTATAATGAAAGTTGGAAATTTATCTATTTGTTCATTATAGTGGTTATTAGCTTATTAACTTATTTTTTAGTTTCAAATTTTTCGGGAGCTTTTAAATTTAAAGATATTAAAATAAGATAATTAATATAATAATGAAAAAAAAAATATTTTCAGGTGTTCAACCAACAGGTAATTTGCATTTAGGAAATTATTTGGGAGCTATTAAAAATTTTGTATCATTACAAAAAGAAAATGATTGCATATATTGCGTGGTTGATCTTCACGCAATAACAGTTAAACAAGATCCAAAAGAGCTTAACCAAAATACTTTAGAAACCACAGCAACTTTTCTCGCCGCAGGCTTGGATTATAAAAAAAGTATTATTTTTAATCAGTCAAGCGTCAGCGCTCATGCTGAGTTTGCCTGGGTATTAAATTGTGTCTCTCGAATTGGATGGATGAATCGTATGACACAATTTAAAGAGAAAGCAGGTTCAAATAAAGAAAACGCAAGCATTGGTCTTTATGTGTATCCAAATTTAATGGCAGCAGATATTCTCTTGTATGATGCATCTCATGTTCCGGTAGGTGAAGATCAAAAACAACATTTGGAAATAACAAGAGATATTGCTCAAAAATTCAATAATGATTTCAATTGTAAAAATTTTTTAATTGTACCAGAACCATTAATTCAAAAAGAATTTTCTAGGATTATGAGTTTAAAGGATGGAAAAAAGAAAATGAGCAAGTCAGACGCTTCCGAACAAAGTAGAATAAATTTAAGCGATGACAAAGATACAATAGCTAATAAAATTAAGAGAGCCAAGACAGATAGTTTGCCATTGCCAGGAAAAAAATCCGAACTTTCTTCTAGGCCAGAATTAGAAAATTTAATGAATATGTATTCTAGTCTTAGTAATAATAAACTAGAAAATGTAATTAATGATTTTCAAGGTAAAAATTTTGCATTTCTGAAAGATAAGCTTACAGAAATATTAATAGAAAAAATTTGTCCAATTGGTGAAGAAATAAAAAAACTTTTAAATGATGCCACTTATCTTAATCAAGTTCTTAAAGAAGGGAGCGAAAAAGCACATTCTATCGCTAGTAGCAAAATTGAAAAAGTTTATGATAAAGTGGGTTTTTTAAAATTAAAAAATTAAATACTTTAATTTTTTCAAAACATTAATTATATATATATCATGTTTATACAAACAGAAAATACTCCGAATCCAAATACGTTAAAATTTTTACCTGGAAAGACTGTATCTAAAATTGGACCAGTGGAATTTATAAATAAAAAACAGACAACTAACGAGTTAGTGAGAAATTTATTATCTGTTGACGGAGTTGTTATGGTTTTTCTTGGAAATGATTTTATTACTGTTAAAAAGAAAAATGATGATCTTTCATGGGAAGATATTAAAAACTCAATTATTACATTAATTAATGAATATTATGCGCAAGGTAAAAGTTTTGTACTTGATACAGAATTAGAATCAAAAAAAATAAAAAGTATAGAAAAACAAGATAACAAAGTTATTTCAAAAATAATTGAAATTTTAGATAATAAAATTAGACCAGCGGTAGCAAGAGACGGGGGCGATATAAAGTTTAAATCTTTTGAAAAGGGAATCGTCACAGTTGAGCTACAAGGTAGCTGTTCAGGATGTCCAAGTTCAGTTATGACTTTAAAGCAGGGAGTACAAAATTTATTATGTCATTATGTACCAGAGGTTAAAAAAGTAGAAGCTTTATAGGCATTTATGAAAAAAAATAAAAAAACACATCCAATTAGCTATAGCTATAGAAGACAACTGTTAGGTTTAGCAAAACTTTACAGCATTGAAGAGATTAGAAATTATTTTAAAAGCAAAAAAAAACTTACTACTTCTCAATTAGAACTTCTTTTGATAAAGAATAAAATAAAATTACCAATAAAAAAATCACTTTTAAAATCAAAATTTAGCAAAATTTATCTAAAAGAATTTTATTATATAGTTGCAACATGCTTAATATTGATAGGTTTTTTTGGAGGGATTCCTCAAATGCTTAAGATTATAGAGAAAATGGAACCAACAACCATTGAAAAAATAAGCGTTGATAAAGTTGCAAAATTAGAAAGTGAAAAAGTTGAACAATATGAGAAAAATTTAATCACCGAGGATAAAGAAACAAAGGATAACCTGGTCAGTTTGCCCGCATCAGAAATTAGTTCAGTATTTGAAGATATAAACCACGATTTGTCTAAAATAAGAAGAACTAAAAAAGTTAAACCAATATTTATTTCTTTATTGCCAAAAGACTTAGAGACTGTTTCAAATATTGAAGAAAGAAAAGAGTTATTTATTAAAATTGTACTTCCGTTGATTATAGATTCAAACAATAATATTAAAAGTGATAGAAAAAAATTATTTAATATTCTAAATAAAAAAAATAATAATTTTGCTGAAAAAAAATGGTTAAGAAAAAAATTTAAAGAATATAAAATAAATAATAAAGATATTTCTCTATTGAAGCAAAGAATGGATATTGTACCAGTGTCTTTAGCAATTGCCCAAGCTGCAAAGGAAACAGGCTGGGGCACTTCAAGATTTGCTTTAGAAGGAAATGCTTTATATGGTCAATGGACTTGGGGAAACGATGGTATTGATCCAAATGAAAAGGATTCTAGCAAAAGTCATAAAATTAAGAAATTTAAAGAATTAAAAATGTCAGTTGAATCATATACAAATAATTTAAATACTCATAGTGGTTATCAAGAATTTAGAGAAGCACGTGCAGATTTAAGACAAAAAAAACAAGACATTACAGGTTTAAAACTTACAAAATATCTAGACAGGTATGCAAAAACAGGAAAAGAATATACTAGGATTATTCAGCTTATAATAAAACAAAATTCTCTTGATGATTTTGATAAAGCTAGATTAATACCAAAAACTTTAACTAAAGAATTTATTCTTTAAAATAATTTTCTAAAATTAGTATTCTGAAATAACATATTGTATTCCAAGCCATCTCCATCCCAATTTATCATTTAAAGAACAATTAATTCTACCTCTTTCGGTAGTAAATTTTTCAGCAATATTTATTTTCAAAATTTTTTTATCATCAATAGATATTTTTGATTTTCTCCATAAATTTCCTTCATTTGAATAACAATTTATATTTTTTAAATTTTTTTGTTCTTTAAAAAATGATATTTCAATTTTTGGGGGATTTTCATCAATTGTTAAATATCTGTTTGTTGGACGTATTTCTTTGTAAGGAAATGGAAATAGTTTTAATATAGATTCAAATCTTTTTAGATCTCCGTATTTTTCATTTATAGGAAATCTTGGTAATTCAATTAAATTTTTTGACGGATCTATAACGCCAGAATGTTGACCAAATGCTATTTCAAAACCTAAATTCTCAACTATTTTTTTAAAGCTATTGCTGTATTCGCCAAAAGGATATGAAAAAATTTTTGGAGAAAATCCAAGATTCTTTTCAAATAAACTTATAGATTTTTTTATATCATTTATTATTTCTTCATCTTTTTTATCAACTAAATAATCATGTGTATGACTATGATTTCCAATTAATCCCAAACCACTATTATGTATTTCCAAAATTTGTGACCAATTCATGTATCCTGATTTTCCAACAGGCTCTGTTGAGATAAATAATATAAAAGGAATTTTTCTTTTTTTTAGTATTGGCCAAGCATGATTATAAAAAGATGAAAAACCATCATCTATTGTTAGTAATATTTTTTTTTGATTATTAAATAGTAAAAGTTTTTTTTTTAAGTCTTTAGGATCTATATAATTAAGATTTTTATTTTCAATAATATTTAGTTGTTTTTTAAAAATATCCATTTGAATATTAGTTGAAGGATACTTTGTTTCATCAAATCTATGATACATTAGAGCAATTATTCCCTTATCATCTTCTAAATTTATGTTATTTTCCGATAAGGAATTATTCAATAAGGTAAAGGTAAAGGTTATTAAAAAAAAAATGAATTTTTTGTCCATTGATAGTACTTTAAAACAAATGATTTTTTTTTTAAAGTATGAAAAAAGAACTTATATTTCAAAATATCACAATACTAAAGAAAATAATGAAAATTTTATTAATTTGCTAATAAATTTTTTGGATAAAAATAATCTTAAATTACATAATATTGAGAACATTTTTGTAAATCAGGGACCTGGTAATTTTTCTAGCATAAGAACTTCAATTTCAGTAGCCAAAGGTTTAAAGATTTCAAGTAAATTAAAGTTGTTTGGCTATAACACATTTGACTTATTAGGTAGCACTTTTTACAATAAATCATTAATTATTTTAATTCACAAGGAACAAAATAATTTTTTTATTCAAGAATTTGATTGTAATCTTAAAAAAAATAAAAATCCAAAAATAATAGATTTAAAAAAAATCAATATTCCAAAAGGCAAAGAATTACTAATTTTTAACTACAATAAAAATAAAGTACCTGAGTTTATCAAAAGAAAATTTTTATATATTGGTAAAATACATTATAAAAATCTTGGTTTTTTATATGAAAAAAATTTAATAATAAAGAAATTGATTAAACCACTTTATTTAAGCTAGAATAAACAGATGGATAATATTGAAAAAAAATGTAAATCAAAAGGCGTGAAACTTACCGAGCAAAGAAAAATTATTGCAAAAGTTATGTCTAAATCACGCGATCATCCAGACGTAGATGAATTATATAAAAGAGTTTCAGAAATAGATTCTAAAATTAGTATCGCAACAGTTTATAGAACCGTTAAGCTTTTTGAAGAATCTGGAATTTTGGCCAAGCATGATTTTAAAGGAGGCAAAGCAAGATATGAGGAAATTTCAGAAAGCCATCATGATCATTTAATTGATGTCAATACCGGCGAAATAATAGAATTTGTTAATGAAGACATTGAGAAACTACAAAAAACAGTAGCTGATAAATTGGGATATCAACTTATTGATCATAAATTAGAATTATACGGAAAAAAAAAATAATTAAAATTGTCTAAGAAAATTTTTATAAAAACTTTTGGTTGTCAAATGAACGAATACGATTCAAATCGTATTTTAGATTTGGTAAAACAAATAGGGTATGAAAAAACTAATATCAAGACCGACGCCAATTGTTATCTTTTGAATACTTGTCATATAAGAGATAAAGCTAAAGAAAAAGTTTATCATGAAATTGGTAGGGTAAAAAAAGAATTTAAAAAATTACAAAACCAATCGTAATAGTCACAGGTTGTGTTGCACAAGCAGAATCTGAAGAAATGTTAAAACGTGAACCATACATTGATATGGTTATTGGTCCACAATCTTATCATAAAATAAATGATAAGATTTTAAATTATAAAAAAATTAAAGAAAAAATCAGTGAAACAGAATTTGACACAGTTTCAAAATTTGATGAATTACAAAAAATAAAAAGTACAAATAATAAAATTTCAACTTTCCTAACAATACAGGAAGGATGTGATAAATTTTGTCATTTTTGCGTTGTTCCTTATACAAGAGGACCAGAATATTCAAGACCATTTAAACAGATTTTAGAGGAAGCAAAAAATCAAATTAAACTTGGTTCCAAAGAAATTATATTATTGGGACAAAATGTAAATGCATATAGTTTTATTGATGGAAAAAAAGAATATAGACTTTCACACTTGTTGAAAGAATTAAATAAAATTGAAAATTTAAATAGGTTGAGTTTTACAACATCACATCCAAAAGATATGACCGAAGATTTAATAGAGTGTTTCAATGAGTGTTCAAAACTAATACCTTTTTTACATTTACCAGTTCAAAGTGGATCTAATAAAATATTAAAATTAATGAACAGAAAGCATAACATTGAATTTTATTATTCAATAGTTGAAAAATTAAAAAAAGCTAATCCCAATATTAGTTTTTCTAGTGATTTTATAATTGGATATCCGGGTGAAGAAGAACAAGATTTTGAAAAAACTTTGAATCTAATTAAAGATTTAAAATTTATTAATTCTTATTCTTTTATTTTTAGTCCTAGGCCAGGAACTCCTGCTGCAAAAATAAAAAAAATTAATGAACAAAAAGCTAAAGAAAGACTAAATATTGTTCAAAAAGAGCTCTTTTCACATCAATTGAAAAATAATAAAAGTTTAGAAGGAAAAGAGGTTGAAGTTTTAGTAGAAAATAAAATGAAAAATCAAAACTCTTTTTTTGGGAGAACTGATAAGACGACTGGAGTAATATTTAGTTCTAAATCTTGTAAACCAGGAGATCTTATAAAAGTTGATATAAATTCATCTAATCAAAATAATCTTTTTGGGAAACATAGGGATCAAAATTTTATAGCCGCATAAATGAAAAAAATAAACCTTGATACGCTTCAAAAAGATTTAAAAACTGTTTATTCTGATAACGGTTCCATAAGTATTGTTTTTCAAAACAACGATATTTTAATGGGAGTTGTAGGTGAATTTAATATCAATCTTAAAACGCTTGAAAAACTAAGTGGCTGTAATATTTATTTTAGAGGAAATTCTATTGTTATTAAAGGACGATCCAAGTCGAATGAGAATGTGAAAAGAGCAATTGAGTTTTTAACTCAACATTTTAAAATGAATGGTATAATTGAAAAAGAAGATGTAATTTCATCTTTAAATAAATTTATGACAAAAGAACAGAACAATAATAATTTAAATAATTTAGATTACATAATAAAAACTCCCAAAAGATCAGTGATTCCAAGGTCTCAAAAACAAAAAAATTATGTGAGAGCTTTAAAAGAAAATGAAATTGTAATTTCCTCGGGACCTGCTGGAACAGGAAAAACTTATTTAGCAGTTGCTGTTGCATTAACAATGCTTTTAGAAAAAAAAATTGATAGAATAATTTTATCAAGGCCAGCAGTTGAAGCAGGAGAAAGACTAGGATTTTTACCAGGTGATATGAAGGATAAAGTAGATCCTTATTTAAGACCACTTTACGATTCTTTATACGATCTTTTAGATTATGAAAAAATACAAAAAAGAATTGAAATAGGTGATATCGAGATAGCTCCTTTAGCATTTATGAGAGGAAGAACATTAAAAAATTCATTTGCAATTTTAGATGAAGCACAAAATGCTACAGATACACAAATAAAAATGTTTTTAACTAGAATTGGAGAAAATTCAAAAATTGTTGTTAATGGAGATCCTTCTCAAATTGACTTGCAAAATAAAAATAATTCGGGGCTGATTAAATCAAAAAAACTGCTTGGTCACCTTAAAGAGATTTCTTTTGTTTATTTTGATCATAGAGACGTAGTAAGACATCCTTTGATATCAAAGATTGTTAAAGCTTATGAAGATAACAAAGAATGATTAATGCTGAAATAGTATTAGACTATAGGCTTTGGAAAAAAAAAATTAAAAATCCAAAAACTTATTTCAAAAAGAAATTAAATAAACTTTCTAAATTTACTAATCTTAAAAAAGGGTCAAAAAATTTTACAATTTTATTAACAAACAATAATAAAATGAGATATCTAAATAATAAATTTCGAAATAAAAATAAAATTACCGATGTATTATCTTTTCCTTTTTTGGAAAAAACTAAAAATAAAAATTTATATTTAGGCGATATTGCAATCA
>CACKTW010000018.1 GCA_902603215.1 uncultured Pelagibacteraceae bacterium | reverse complement strand
TAGACCACCAATTAAACTTGGGTCATATACATAATTTAATTTCACTTTAGAAGTAAAGTTTTCAGATAATTCTTTTTGAATATTTTCTATTTCTGTTGAACTTAATTCTTTTGAAGAGCTCAGTTTTGCTTGAACCTCTCCTTTCATTTTAGAACTAATATTTAAAAAACTTTTTAATATTTTTTCCAAATAAAAAAATCTTCTTTTCGAAGACAGAAAACATAAAAATTTTGTAAAAATTTTACTCAAATTAAATTTCTCAGCAATCATTTGTATAGATTTAATTTGTTGACTTTTTTCATTAGTTGGATTTTTTATAAAAGATTGAAAGTCTAAACTTTTCTTTATTAATTCAAGTATACCTAATGATTCATTTTCAATTTTTTCAAGTTCTGAATTTTCTTGTGCTAGCTCATATAATGCTAAAGCATATCTATTCGTGGCAGATTCTGAAAAATTATTTTTTGAGCTCAATTTAATTTCTTTTTGGTTGTTATGTACTGATATTTATTTAAACAGAACTTTAACTAGCATATCGAAGTTAAGTGTTCAAGAGAGAGATTTGTCTAACGATCAAAAATTAACATTGTTAATTAAAGCTAATTGGATCAACATCAACTGTAAGTTTTATTCGTGAACTAAGTTTAATTTTCCCCATACCTAAAATTAATTTTTTTTGAATTATATTATTTTTTGGCACTCTAAGTAAAAGTCGACATCTAAATTTTTTATTAATTTTGAAAATTGGAGCATTCACAGGTCCAAGTATTTCTTGTTGCAAATACTTTGATAAAAATTTCTTCAGCTTCAATGCTTCCATTTCTGTTTCTCTTTCTTTTTTTCCAGAAATTATTAATGAAATAAATCTGAAAAAAGGTGGCAATTTATGTTTCTTTCTTAATTCAATCTCTTTCTTTAAAAAAATGTGCGTATCTTCATTTGCTATATCTTTCAACATGGCATCATTAGGTGAATAAGTTTGAAAATATATGGTTGATTTTAGACCCTCCCTTCCTGCTCTACCAGAAAGCTGATGATATAGTTGAATATTTTTTTCTGCAGATCTTAAATCATATCCATGTGATGAAAAATCTACGTCTACAACAACTATACAATTTAATTTAGCAAAATGAAAACCCTTCGAAATCAATTGTGTTCCAACTAAAATATCAATTTCTTTATTTTCAATTTTTTCAATAATATCTTTTGAATTTTTTTTCATAAGTGTATCACTTGAAAAAATTGACACTTTTTTTTCAGGAAATGTTAATCTTAATTCTTCCGCTATTCTCTCAACGCCTGGACCGCAAAATATAAAATCACAATTAGTATTATCTTTACATTTTCTTATCAATGGAGATTTGAAACCACAATAGTGACATAACAAAAAATTTTTACTTTTATGATAGTTAATATTTACAGAACAATTTGGACAAGTAAATTTTGAATAACATTTTTTGCAAATTACAGAAGGTGCAAATCCTCTTCTATTTAGAAAAAATAATATCTGATCTCCTTTGTTTAAATGATTTAAAACTTTTTCGATCGTTTCTTCTGCAATCCAATTTTTTTTAGGTATCTTTTTTTTATTTAAATCGATTATTTCAAATTTGGGTAATGAAGCATTTTTATATCGATTTTTTAAAACTGAAATAGAATATTTTTTGTTTAATATATTATTAAATGTTTCAACTGAAGGTATAGATGTTATTAAATTAATTGGAATCTTTTCAAAAGAAGCTCTTGATATTGCCATATCTCTAGCGTTGTACATAATTCCTTCATCTTGTTTATAAGAAGAATCGTGCTCTTCATCTACAATGATAATTCCTAATTTATTAAATGGTAAAAAAAGAGAAGATCTAGCTCCTACCACAGCTTTAATTTTATTTTCTGACACGCCTTTCCAAATAATTTTTTTATTTTTTTTTGATACATTGGAATGCCATATTGCTGGTTCAAAATTGAAAAATTCAACAAATCTTTTTCTAAATTGCGAAGTTAGTCCAATTTCTGGTAATAAAATTAATGCTTGATATCCTTTCTCCATTATTTCTTTAACTCTTGAAAAATAAACTAATGTTTTTCCAGAACCTGTAACGCCATCTAAAACATGAACTTTAAAATTTATTTTTTCCCTACTTATTTCTTCTAAGCATTTTTTTTGTTCTAAGTTTAAAGAATATTTATTTTCATTTTTCAAAAATTTAAATTGATTCAAGTCTTCTTCCTTTATTTTATCAACAATGCCTTTGTTAAATAATACAAGTCTCAAACTCATTCCAAGTGGAACTACATTATAAAGTGAAAACCAATTAATAAATTCTATCATTGAGCTTTTCATTTTTGGAACATCAAGAACTTCTTGTACTGATTTGGTTTTAAAATTTTTATTAGTTTTTTCAAAAAAATTCCAAACAACTCCTGTAGCTAAAGACGATCCAAATGGCACCTTAACAAAATCACCTTTTGATAATTTTTTCGTTGCGTCTATATATGTAAACGGATGATTAAAAATATTTGGAATCAGAATCGGAACTTTCATAACTGTATAATATGATAATATGAAAATTTTTTAAGAGTGTATTGTTCTTTTATCTACAGCAAGAGCTGCTTCTTTTATTGCTTCTGAAAAAGTTGGGTGAGCATGGCAAGTTCTAGCAATATCCTCTGAACTTGCTCCAAATTCCATAGCAACTGCTAGTTCAGCAATCATTTCGCCTGCATGAGGTCCGATAATGTGTGCTCCCAAAACTTTATCTGTTTTTTGATCTACAAGAATTTTTACAAACCCATCAGATTCGTTAATTGCTTTAGCTCTTGAATTTGCCATAAAAGGAAATTTACCAGTTTTATAATTTATCTTTTCTTTAATCAATTGTTGTTCTGTTTTTCCAACTGAAGCTACTTCGGGTGTAGTATAAATAACGGCAGGTATGATGTTGTAATTAACATGTCCAGCTTGACCAGCAATTATTTCTGCTACTGCTATTCCTTCATCTTCTGCTTTATGAGCTAACATAGGACCTTTGTTTATAACATCTCCAATAGCATAAATATTTTTGATTGAAGTCTCAAATCTATTATTAACTTCTATTTTTCTTTGGCTATCTAGTTTGATATTTAATTTAGATATATCTTCATCAAAATTGGACTTTCTTCCTACTGCAACTAAAACTTTGTCACATTCAATTCTTTCTCTTTTTGCTGTTTTTTTATTAGTAAAATCAACAATCGCTTTATTTTTTACTACAGTAACTGCTGTTACCTTTGAATCTAACTTAAAATTAATTCCTTGTTTATGAAGAATTTTTAAAAATTCAGTCGAAATATCTTTATCCATCCCTGGAATGATGTGGTCTAAAAACTCTACCACAATAACATTTGAACCTAACTTTTTCCAAACGCTTGAAAGTTCTAGGCCTATATAACCCCCTCCTATAACAATTAATTCTTTCGGAACTTTCTCAAAAGACAAGGCTCCGGTAGATGAAACAATGGTTTTTTCATCAATTTTTATTCCTTCTAAGGTTGCTGGAACAGAGCCTGTTCCTATTACAATATTTTTAGCTTTATAATTTGTTTTTTTTCCTGAATTGTCAGTAACAGTTACTGTGTTTTTGTCTAAAATTGAACCTTTTCCTTTTAAATGAGTAATCTTATTTTTTTTAAATAAAAATTCTATTCCTTTAGTTAAAATAGTTACCGCTTTATCTTTATTTTTCATCATTTTTGCAAGGTTTAGTTTAACCTCACCAATTTCTATTCCTAAATTTGAAAAATGTTTAGCTTTATGAAAATTGTCTGAAAAATTTAATAAATTTTTTGATGGTATGCACCCAACATTTAAACATGTTCCTCCTAAAGTTTCTCTAGATTCTATACAGGCTGTTTTAATTCCAAGCTGTGCAAGTCTAATTGCACAAACGTATCCGCCAGGCCCTCCACCTATAACGACTGCTTCAAATTCTTCTGACATTTAAATATCTAAAAATAATCTTCTTGGATCTTCTAAATTTTCTTTTATAGTTTTTAAAAATGACACTGAGTCTTTGCCATCAATTATTCTATGATCGTAAGATAAAGCAAGATACATTATAGGTCTTATAATTATATTTCCATCTTTAACTATCGCTCTTTCAACAATGTTGTGCATACCCAATACGCCTGATTGTGGTAAATTTAAAATTGGAGTTGATAACATAGATCCATATACGCCTCCATTACTAATAGTAAATGTGCCACCTTGAAGATCTTGGATATTCAATTTTCCAGTATGCGCTTTGTCAGAAATTTTTTTAATATTCTTTTCAATATCAGCAAATGACATTTCATCTGCATTTTTTAAAACTGGTACAACTAATCCTTTGTCTGTTCCGACTGCAAAACTAATATTATAATAATTCTTATAAATAATATTTTCTCCACTTATTTCTGCATTTAGGGCTGGATAATTTTTTAATCCAACTATACAAGCTTTAACAAAAAAAGACATAAAACCAAGTTTTGTTGAAAATCTTTTTTGGAAATCTTCTTGATGATCTTTTCTCATTTGAATAATGCTATCCATATCCACTTCATTAAAAGTAGTAAGCATTGCTGCATTTTCTTGAGATTCTTTTAATCTTTTTGCAATTGTAAGTCTTAATCTGGTCATCTTAATGATTTCTTCTGGACCATATTTGATTTTTCTTTCCGAAGGCTTGGGAACATTGCCCATCAAGTTAATCAAATCACCTTTTAATATCCTGCCCTCTTTTCCAGTGCCTTCTACATCGCTAATATCAATTTGTTTTTCTTTGACAAGTTTTCTAACAGCTGGTGACAAATTATCGTTTTTATTTTCTTCTAAAGTTTCTTCTTTCAAGATTAAAGTTTCTTCTTTCAAGATTAAAGGTTTTGCTAAATTTGTATTATATTCTTCTTTAAGAACGAGTGGTTTTTCATCATCAGAACTTAAATCATTTTTTTCTTTTTCAAAATCAGAACTTAAATCATTTTTTTCTTTTTCAAAAATTTCAAAATTATTTTCATTTGAATCTTTTTCTTTTTTTTTAATAGGTATAATTTTCTTATCTGATGAGCCAATTTTTCCTAATAATGAACCAACTTCCACTGTGTCTCCATCTTTAAAATGGACCTCAGAAAGAACTCCTTCTGCGGGTGAAGGCACTTCTACGTTGACTTTATCTGTTTCTAGCTCAACAAGAGGTTCGTCTAGATTAACATTGTCTCCCTTTTGTTTTAACCATTTTGAAACAGTCGCTTCTGTAATACTTTCGCCAAGAGCTGGGACTATTATTTCTTTACTCATTAATTAAATACTTTTCTTATAATTTCAGCCTGTTGAGATGCGTGTCTAAGGGCATATCCAGTTGCTGGAGATGCTGCGGCACGTCTTCCCAAATAGACTATGTTCTTATTATTAGCCTTTATATAACTTAAAGTCCATTCTATATAATCACGCACCCAATTCCATGCGCCCATATTTTTAGGCTCTTCTTGACACCAATAAAATTTTGCCGTTTTTGCATATTTTTTTATTTCTTTAATCAAAGGTTTTATTGGAAATGGAAATAATTGTTCAATCCTTATAAAAACTACATCGTTTGCCTTTAATTTTTCTCTTGCCTGAATTAAATCAAAATATATTTTTCCAGAACATAATATAACTTTCCTAATTTCCTTAGTTCTTTTAAGTTTAGTTAAATTATAATCTTTCACTTCTGCCATGTCCGGCAAAACTCTATGGAATGAATTTTCTTTTTTAAAATCATCTAGATTTGAAACACAATATTTGTTCCTTAATAAAGATTTTGGTGTCATAACAACCAAAGGTTTTCTAAAATCTCTATGAATTTGTCTTCTTAGGGCATGAAAATAATTTGCGGGAGTAGTACAGTTTAACACTTGAATGTTTTCTTGTGAACATAACTGTAAAAACCTTTCTAATCTTGCGGATGAATGTTCTGGTCCTTGCCCTTCATATCCGTGGGGAAGAAGCAAAACTAAACCGCTGGCTCTTGACCATTTTCTTTCTCCAGATGCTATAAATTGATCAATAACAACTTGTGCGGCATTTGCAAAATCTCCAAATTGAGCTTCCCATGCCACTAATGTCCTGGGTTCAACTAAGGAATAACCATATTCGAATCCTAAAACAGCTAATTCTGATAATAAGCTATCTATAACTTCAAAGTTTTTTTGATTCTCAGATATATGATTTAGGGGTACATAGGTTTTCCCATTTCTCTGATCTCTTAAAACTGAATGTCTTTGACTAAATGTGCCTCTTCCACTGTCTTGTCCAACTAATCTTACTGAAAATTTTTCGTTTAATAAAGTTCCAAATGCCAATAATTCTGCAGTTGCCCAGTCAATTCCTGTTCCTGCTTGAATCATTTTTTGTTTATTTTGAAAAATTTTTTTTATAGTTGGATGAGCTTCAAAACTGTTAGGCAATTTTGTAATTTTATTTCCAATATCTAATAGAATAGATTTTGAAACTCCTGTTACGCCTTTTTTATCTTTTCCCCTCTCGGGTCTATAACTAGACCAGACACCTTCAAACCATTCTATTTTTGGTTTATAGTCTTTTGCAGTTTTAAATTGTTCATTTAGAAGTTCTTTAAATTCTTTTTTTTGTTTATCAAAATCATTTTTTGAAATAGCTCCTTCTTTAATAAGTTTATCAGAATAAATTTTCAAAGTGCTTGGATGGTTTCTGATTTTTTTATACATTGTTGGTTGAGTAAATGAAGGTTCATCTCCTTCATTATGTCCAAATCTCCTATAACAAACCATATCAATTACAACATCACGATTAAATTTTTGTCTGAACTCAATTGCTATCCTTGCACAGTGAACAACTGCTTCTGGATCATCTCCATTCACATGCAATATTGGAGCTTCTACCATTTTAGCAATATCTGATGGATATGGTGATGATCTCGCAAATTTTGGGCTTGTGGTAAAACCAATTTGATTATTTATAATTATATGTATTGCTCCACCTGTATTGTGACCTGGAAGTCCTGACATCGCAAAACATTCTGCTACCACTCCTTGAGCAGCAAATGCGGCATCACCATGAATTAATATTGGAACAACTTGTTTTCTGAACTTATCGTTATGAAAATATTGTTTTGCTCTTGTTTGACCTAAAACAACTGGAGTAACAGCTTCTAAATGTGATGGATTGTCTGTCAAACTTACATGAACAAGATTATCATCAAATTTTCTATTTGAAGACGCTCCTAAATGATATTTTACATCTCCTGTAATATCACCTTTTGCTAAAATTGTTTCACCTGCAAATTCATTAAATATTTTTTTATATGATTTTTGTAATAAATTGGCCAATACATTTAACCTTCCACGATGTGACATTCCAATTTTAACTTCTTTAACTCCTAATTGTCCTCCTTTTTTAATAATTTGTTCTAGAGCAGGTATTAAAGATTCTCCACCATCTATTCCAAATCTTTTTGTACCTACATATTTCAAATGTAAAAATTTCTCAAATTCTTCGGCTTGAATTAATTTATTTAAAATTGCTTTTTTCCCATTTTGAGTAAATTGAATTTGATTTTTAGTTTTTTCCATTCTTTCTCTGAACCATCTTTTTTCAGTCGGATCAGAGATATGCATATACTCAACGCCAATGGATGAACAATAAGTTTTTCTTAAAAAATAAAGTATCTCATTAATTGTTGAATATTTTCGATCTAGATATTCTCTTAAATAAATTTTTTTATTATAATCTTCTTTTTTAAAACCATGATCTGAGGGATGAAGTTCATCAAGGTACTTTCTTTCCATTAAATTAAGAGGATCAAGATTGGCTATTAAATGACCTCTAATTCTATAAGCTCTTATCAAGGCAATAGCTTTTACGGATTGTTCTTTCTCTTTTTCGTAATCTTCGTTAGAAATTCCAAATCCATTTGGAGTTTTATATTCATTTTTTGAATCGTCAATTGTTTTAGAAACTTTTTTTCTTTGAGGAGACCAACTTGGACCTATTATTTCATTTAACACATCTTGTTTTTGATCTCCCAAATCATCAAAGTATTCTTTCCAACTAAGAGGTAGATCTGAATCATTTTTGACATATTTTAAATACATGCTTTCAATAAAAGCACTATTACTTTTATTTAAAAATGATGTTTTTTCATATTTTGATTTATTCTTAACAAATGACATAATTTATTTTCTTTATATTAACATATTTTCTGAATTATCAATTATGTAGTTTTTTCAACAGTGTATTTCCTATTTCAGCTGGAGACTGTGCTATAGTTATTCCAGATTCCTCCATTATTTTAATTTTTTCTTTTGCTCCTCCTTTTCCACCTGAAATAATTGCTCCAGCATGACCCATTCTTCTTCCTGAAGGAGCTGTTAATCCGGCGATAAAACCAACAACGGGTTTTTTAATTGGATGTTGTTTTAAAAAAAATGCTGCATCTTCTTCTGCGCTTCCACCAATCTCGCCTATCATCAATATTGATTTTGTTTCGCTATCTTTTAAAAATAAATCCAAACAATCTATAAAATTTGTTCCATTTATTGGATCTCCGCCTATTCCAATACATGTTGATTGGCCTAAACCATTATCACTTGTTTGTGCGACTGCCTCATATGTTAATGTTCCTGATCTCGAGACAATACCAACTGATCCTTTTTTATGAATATTTCCTGGCATAATTCCTATTTTGCATTCATCAGGAGTAATAATTCCAGGGCAATTTGGGCCTATAAGTCTGCTTTGTGAACTTTTTAAAATTTTTTTTACTTTAAGCATATCCAAAATAGGAATTCCTTCTGTTATACAAACTATAAGTTCCATTTCGCTTTCAATTGCTTCGATTATTGCGTCTGGAGCAAATTTTGCTGGAACATATATCATTGTTGCAGATGCTCCTGTTTCTTTTTTTGCTTCTTTAACGGAATTAAAAACTGGTAAATCTAAATGTTTTTGACCACCTTTTTTGGGAGTAACGCCTCCTACCAATTTTGTTCCATATTTTAACGCTTGCTCTGAATGAAAAGTCCCATGAGAACCTGTAAATCCTTGACAAATAACTTTTGTATTTAAATTAACTAAAATTGACATTTATTTTATTGCCTCAACAATTTTTTTAGCAGCATCGCCTAAATTATTTGCTGAAATTATTTTTATACCAGAATTATTCAATATTTTTTTTCCTTCTTGAAAATTTGTTCCTGCAAGTCTTACAACTAACGGTACTTTAATTTTAATTTCTTTTGCTGCTTCTACAACTCCCTCAGCTAAGACATCACATCTCATAATTCCTCCAAAGATATTTATTAATATCCCTTTAACATTTTTATCTGATAAAATTATTTTAAATGCAGCAGATACTTTTTCTTTTGAGGCTCCTCCTCCAACATCTAAAAAATTTGCAGGCTCCTCACCAAATAGTTTAATAATATCCATCGTGGCCATAGCTAATCCTGCTCCATTAACCATGCATCCAATATTTCCATTCAATTTTATATATGAAAGATCATATTTTTTAGCTTCAATTTCAGTTGGGTCTTCTTCATTAAAATCTCTTAACTCTAATAATTCTGGATGTCTAAACAAGGCATTGTCATCAAAATTAATTTTTGCATCTAAGCAAAGAATGTTTTTTTCTTTAGTTAAGATTAAAGGATTTATTTCAACTAAATTTGCATCAGTTTTAATAAATAATTTATATATTGAATTAATTAGTTTAATAGCTTGTTTTTTAGAATCATCTTTTAGTTTAAATATGGAAACAATTTTTTCACAAATAGAATCTGAGATTTTTTCACCAAAATCAATTTTGGTGGTTATTATTTTTTGAGGCGAGTTTTTTGAAACTTCTTCAATATCTATTCCTCCCTGATCGCTTGAAATAAATGTAATTTTTGAAGTGTTTCTATCTACTAAGCATGAAAGATAAAATTCTTTTTCAATTTCTGAAGATTCTTCTACATACAATCGTTTAACTTTTCTGCCTTCCGGTCCAGTCTGATTTGTTTTTAAAATTTTTCCAAGTAATTTTTTGGATTCAGATGTTAATTCATTCAAATTCTTCAAAATTTTAACACCACCAGCTTTACCTCTGCCTCCAGCATGGATTTGGGCTTTTAAAACATATTTTTTTGTTTTAAGTTTTTTTGCTTTACTAATTAAATCATCAACTGTAAATGCAAAAACACCTTCGGGTATTTTGGCTCCAAATTTTTTTAGTATTTCTTTGGCTTGATGTTCGTGAATATTCATTAATTAATTTGAAAGATTTGAGTCAATTTTAATGGCAGTATTCCATAAATTTTTCACTGCATTAATTGAATTCATAAACTCCTTTTTTTCTTTATCATCAAGATTTACATTTTCTATTTTTTCCACACCATTCTTGCCAATAATAACTGGAACACCTGCATACAAACCTTTAATTCCATATTCACCACTGAGATAAGCTGCACATGGAAGAAGTTTTTTTTTATCATTTAAATATGAAGAAGCCATTTCAATAGCTGAAGCTGCTGGAGCATAAAATGCAGAACCTTTTTCTAAATATTTAATTATTTCCGCTCCTCCATCCCTTGTTCTTTGATTTATGCTTTCTAGTTTTTCTAAAGATATTTTGCCTTCCTTAACTAAATCTAACAAAGGCTTGTTTGACACTTTTGTAAATCTTGGTAAAGGCACCATCGTATCGCCATGACCTCCCATTACCATTGCTTCAATTTCTTTTACCGGAACATTTAATTCTAAAGATAAAAACAATTTAAATCTTGAAGTGTCTAAAATCCCAGCCATACCAACAACCTTATTAGTTGGTAAACTCGAATATTTTTGTAAAGCCATTACCATAACGTCCAAAGGATTTGTAATACATATAATAAAAGCATTTGGGGTATATTGTTTAATCCCTTCAGAAACCTGTTTAATAATTTTTAAATTTATGCCTAATAAATCATCTCTGCTCATTCCTGGTTTTCTAGGAACCCCCGCAGTTATAATTACTACATCTGAATTTTTAATATCTTGATAATTATCTGTGCCAGAAAATTTTACATTAAATCCATCAACTGATGATGACTGTGCAATGTCTAAAGCTTTTCCTTTTGCTATTCCGCTAGCTACATCAAAAAGAACAATTTCATCAGCTAATTCCTTTAGGCCAATTAAATGAGCTAAAGTTCCACCAATTTGCCCGGCTCCTATTAAAGATATTTTTTTCATATTTTATTTCATTATTGGCATTACAAATTCTGGATTTGATCTAATCCCAGATGGCCATCTAGCGGTTACCGTTTTCAATTTTGTATAAAATCTTACTCCTTCTGTTCCATGCATATGTTGGTCACCGAATAAAGATCTTTTCCAGCCACCAAAACTATGAAAAGCAACTGGAACAGGAATTGGAATATTTATACCAACCATTCCAATTTTTATTTTGCTTGCAAAATTTCTTCCCACATCACCGTCTCTTGTATAAATGCTTACTCCGTTTCCATATTCGTGATCATTTACAAGTTTAGATGCTTTCTCAAAATCTTTTACTCTAACAACTGATAATACTGGGCCAAAAATTTCTTCTTTATAAATTCTCATGCTTTCTTTAACATTATCAAATAAACAGCCTCCCATATAAAAACCATTTTCATATCCTTGCAATTTTAAATTTCTTCCATCAACAACTAGCTTTGCACCTTCCTTAACTCCTAAATCTACATATCCTTTTACTTTTTCTAAATGTTCTTTTGTAACTAATGGACCCATTTCTGAGTTTTTATCTAACCCAGGCCCAACTTTTAAAGCTTCAACTTTTTTTGAAAGTTTTTCTACCAATGAATCTCCAATATTTCCAACTGCAACAGCAACTGATTGGGCCATACATCTTTCTCCAGCAGATCCATAAGCAGCCCCCATCAATCCGTTTACTGCCTGATCTAAATCACAGTCAGGCATAATAACACAATGATTTTTAGCTCCTCCAAGGGCTTGTACTCTTTTTTCATTCTTTGCGGCATTTTCATAAATATATTTTGCAATTGGAGTGGATCCCACGAAACTTATTGCTTTGACATCTTTGTTAACCAATAAAGCGTCCACTGCTTCTTTATCTCCATTTACAACATTAAACACTCCATTGGGCAATCCTGCTTCCATAAAAAGTTCTGCAAGTTTAGCAGAACAAGATGGGTCTTTTTCCGAAGGTTTTAAAACAAATGTGTTTCCGCATGCTATAGCAATAGGAAACATCCACATTGGAACCATTGCAGGAAAATTAAAAGGTGTTATTCCAGCACAAACGCCCAAGGGTTGCCTCATTGACCAGCTATCAACATCTGTCCCCACATTTTCTGTAAAATCTCCTTTCAAGAGATGAGGAATTCCACACGCAAATTCTACTACTTCTAAGCCACGAATAAGAGATCCTTTGGCATCGTCATAAACCTTGCCATGCTCAGATACTATTAATTTTATTATTTGATCAGAGTTTTTTTCTATTATTTCTTTATATTTAAAAAGTATTCTAGCACGTTGCAGTGGTGGTTTTTCAGACCAAGATAAAAAAGATTTTTTTGCTACAGCAATAGCATTATCAACATCTTTTTTAGTCCCTAAACTTACTTGGCTAGATTGTTCGCCTGTCGCAGGATTATATATTTTTCCAGCTCTTGTGGAGTTCCCGGAAGTAAATTTGCCATCTATAAAGTGTTGAATAGTATTATTCATGAGTAAATTTATTTAAATAAGTAATTAACTTGTTGCAAGCATTTTTTTAATTGCGCCAATTGCTTTTGCTGGATTTAAGCCCTTTGGACATGAGTTAGTACAATTCATTATTGTGTGACATCTGTAAAGTTTCAATTCATCAGCAACTTTCTGTAGTCTTTCTTTTTTCTCATCATCTCTACTATCTATAATCCATCTGTAAGCTTGCAATAAAACTGCTGGTCCTAAATATTTCTCTCCATTCCACCAATAGCTTGGGCATGATGTTGAACAACAAGCACACATTATACACTCATAATACCCATCAAGTTTTTCTCTTTCTTCTTTTGATTGATAAATTTCTTTTCCTTTTTCAGTCTGTGAATTATTTTTTAACCAAGGCTCTATAGATTCATACTGCTTATAAAGTGTACTTAAATCACCAATTAAATCTTTGATCACTTTAAGATGAGGTAATGGATAAATATTTATTTCTCCATCAATTTCATCATAAGATTTAGTACATGATAAAGTATTCACTCCATCAACATTCATTGCGCATGAGCCACAAACTCCGTGAGCACAAGATCTGCGATAAGTTAACGAAGGGTCAATTTCATTTTTAATTTTATTTAATATGTCCAAAACTTTTGAACCGCAATTATCTATATCGACTTCATAAGTATCTATTCTAGGATTTTTAGAATCGCTTGGATTCCATCTGTAAACATTAACTTTTCTCAAATTTTTGGATCCGGTCTTGTCTTTATAATAGTCACCTTTAACTATTTTTGAATTTTTGGGTAATTTAAACTGTACCATTAATAAACCCTTTCTCTTGGTGGAAAATATTGAACATCATTTGTCAGTGTTTTTGCATGAACCGGCTTATAATCTATTTTTACTTCATTCCCATCTAACCAAGAAAGAGTATGTTTCATAAAATTTTCATCATCTCTTTTTTTATAATCTTCTCTCGCATGAGCTCCTCTACTTTCTTTTCTATGATAAGCAGAATCCATTGTAATTATTGCTTGTCTTATTAAATTATCAAATTCTAAAGTTTCAACCAAATCTGTATTAAATATTAGTGATTTATCTTTTACATACAAGGATTTCATATTTTCATAAGGTTTTCTTATATCTTCTAATCCTTCTTTTAATGTTTTTTCAGTTCTAAAAACTGCACATTTAGACTGCATTGTTTTTTGCATAGAGATTCTAAGTTCTGCGGTATTAATATCACCATTAGCATTTCTTAAATTATCAAATCTGCTTAATGATCTGTCAGTCTCACTTTTTGAAATTTCTTCATGTGGTTTGCCGATCTTTATAAGTTCAGCTGCCCTTTTTGCTGCGGCTCTTCCAAAAACAACTAGGTCTATTAGTGAATTTGATCCTAATCGATTAGCTCCATGAACGGAAACACAGGCTGCTTCACCTATAGCCATTAATCCTGGAACAACTTTTTCAGAACCATCCACTGTCAAAACTTCAGTCTTATAATTAGTTGGAATTCCTCCCATATTATAATGAACAGTTGGAACCACAGGTATAGGTTCTTTCGTTACATCAACGTTAGCAAAAGTTTTTGCGGACTCTGAAATGCCTGGAAGTCTTTCTTCTATCATTGCTGGATCTAGATGTTCTAGATGAAGATGAACATGATCTTTATCTTCCCCAACTCCTCTGCCTTCATTAATTTCCATTGCTATTGACCTACTAACTACATCTCTTGAAGCTAAGTCTTTTGTAGTGGGAGCATATCGTTCCATAAATCTTTCTCCTAAAGAATTTAAAAGAAATCCTCCTTCACCTCTAACTCCTTCAGAAATAAGAGTTCCATGACCATAAATACCTGTTGGATGAAATTGAACAAATTCCATGTCTTGCAAGGGTAAGCCTGCTCTTAAAATCATTCCATTTCCATCGCCCGTACAAGTATGCGCAGAAGTTGTTGAATAATATATTTTTCCATATCCACCTGTTGCTAAAATAGTAATATGTGATCTGAATCTATGGATAGTTCCATCATTTAAATTCCACGCAATAACTCCTTTGCATTCTCCATTTTTCATTAAAAGATCGAGTGCAAAATATTCTATAAAAAATTCTGTTTTATGTTTTAAAGCTTGTCCATATAAAGTGTGTAAAATTGCATGACCTGTTCGATCGGCAGCCGCACAAGTTCTTTGAGCAGTTCCATTTCCAAAATTTTTTGTCATTCCACCAAATGGTCTTTGATAAATTTTTCCATCTTCTGTTCTGCTAAATGGAACCCCATATCTTTCAAGTTCTATTACTGCTTCAGGTGCTTCCTTACATAGATATTCAATCGAATCTTGATCTCCTAACCAATCAGATCCTTTTACTGTATCATACATATGCCACCTCCAATCATCTTCTCCCATGTTTCCAAGTGCAGCTGATATTCCTCCTTGAGCAGCCGAAGTATGACTTCGAGTTGGAAAAACTTTAGAAATACATGCTGTTTTTAACCCGGATTCACTTAATCCTACGGCCGCCCTTAGTCCAGATCCTCCTGCACCAAGAACTACAACATCATATTCATGATCAATAATTTTATAAGAATTCATAAACTTGCCTGTAGAAGCAAAAATAAAGTTGCTAATGG
>CACKTW010000017.1 GCA_902603215.1 uncultured Pelagibacteraceae bacterium | reverse complement strand
ATCTGTTTCTAAATTATATCCATTTAAAACTGATAATTTAAAGCCTTTTAAAGTGTTTTCTTTTATATTTTTTTTTATTTTACCTCTATGAATAAAAATCATCTTTAACTTTCAATAGAATTATAAGTCCTAAAACGAGTAGAATTAATGCTGTGGAAAAACCAATTCTTTGACTATTAGTCAAAAAAGTAATCGTGCTTACTAAAAGCGGCCCAATAAACGATGTAAGTTTTCCTGATAAAGCAAATAAACCAAAACCAGAGGACTGATTTAAAATGTCTATAGATCTAGTAACAAATACTCTACTTGCTGATTGAATTGGACCAATAAAAAAACCATTAATTGATGCAAAAATAAAAAAAAGAAATTTAGATTCTACTAAAAGTATTAAAGTAGATGATATTATTAATCCTATAAGGGAAATAATTATAATTTTTTTTGAACTAATCTTATCATTAAAGAAGCCTCCAATTACCGCCCCAATTGTAGCTGTAATGTTCATAAAAATAGATAAAATTAAAAGATCTTTTATTTCTAAATTAAAAACACCAACAGCAAATATTCCTCCCATAACAATTATTGCATTAAGCCCATCAGCGTAAAGCATTCTTGCTAATAAAAACTTACCCAAGTTATTTAAACCCTTATTCCATATTAGTTCTTTTATTTTTTTTATTTTGTTATTATTGTTATTATCAAAATATGTTTTGGATTTTTTTTGTAAAAATTAAAAAAGGCAAAGCAAATATTAAATACCAAATACTAACAACTACTGATGTAGCTCTAACATTTTCAGCATTTTCCAAAGAAAGCCCAAATGGGGGAAAATCACTGTCTATAAAAATTTTAATGCATATAATTAAAATAATAATACCTCCGACATATCCTAATCCAAAACTAAATCCTGATGACTTACCCAATGTATTATAAGAAGATGATGTTTTAAGAATTGAGTTGTAGAATATTAGACTTAGCTCATAAAATATATTCGCTAAGGCAACTATGGTTAGGGCATATAGTATATAGTTTTGGTTTGGCTTTGCAAAAAATAATAAAGAAGTAAGTAATATACATAAAATAGTAAACAATCTTAAAAAAAATATTGTTTGATTTTTTTTATCTGCAAAATAACCTAAATATGGTCCGATTAAAGCTACTACAATACCTGTAAAACCAATAGTCCATCCCCAATATGATTGCCCTAGTACAGGATTTGGAGCAATCTGCTTTGCAAAATATGTTGCAAAAATAAATGTAATTATAATTGTTGTAAAAGCAGAGTTAGCAAAATCATACAATGCATAATTAAATATTTTTTTCATAATTTAAATTAGATAAAATTTTTAACAATTATATTATTTACTAATGTCAATAAAAGCATTTGCAAATTTTTCTGCTTCAAAAATTTGCAAATCATCTTCTTTTTCTCCAAGTCCTAAGCCAATTATTGGAAGCTTATATTTTTTTGATAAAGCTATTAATATTCCACCTTTAGCAGTTCCGTCTAGTTTAGTCATAATTAACCCAGTTAGCGGAATAATTTTGTTAAACTCTTCAACCTGACTGATAATATTTTGACCTGAAGTTGCATCTAAAACTAAAATAATCTCATGAGGTGCATTACTATCTATTTTTTTTATTACGCTAGCTATTTTTTTATATTCATCCATCAGATTTTTTTTATTTTGTAATCTTCCCGCAGTATCTATTATTAACTGATCGAAACTATTTTTTTTTGCATGTTCCATAGCTTTATATGCTACAGATGCAGGATCAGATCCAGCATTAGACTTGATTAAATCTACATTAATTTTATTAGCCCAATTTTCTAATTGTTCAATTGCTGCTGCTCTAAAAGTATCACTGGCTGAAAAAACAACTTTATTATTACTTTCTTTGAATAGTTTTCCTATTTTACCAATAGTTGTTGTTTTTCCAGAGCCATTAACTCCAGAAACTAAAATTACATTTAAATTATTTTTTTTATTAAAAAATTCTTTTTTTTCTAAAGGCTTCATAACCGAAATTATATAATTTTTTAAAATTCTATTAATTTCTTGAATATTATTTAAATTAGGATCTATCTTTTCTTTCGATATAATGCCTTTTATTTCAGATGATGCTTCAATTCCAACATCAGAACTAATTAAAAATTCCTCGATTTTATCCAATGATTTATCGTTGATTTCTTTTTTAATAATAATTTCTTTAAGGCCTGTTGCAAAATTTTCTGCACTTTTTTTAAATCCAATTTTAAATTTTTCAAAAATACTCATCAAAGCTTTACACTGATTTCTTTAATTTCTGATACTGGACCTTTCATATGAATACTATTTTTGTCATCAATAAATATAGAAAGTTTACCCAAAGTAAATTCAATATCAGTTTTTGATCCTGTTAATCCATTAATTTTTCCAACTACTGCTACTGCACACGCTGCAGTTCCACATGCTTTTGTTAGCCCAGCTCCTCTTTCCCATACCTTGACTTTAATCAAATTTTTATTAATTACTTGTGCTATTGTTACATTACATTTTTCTGGAAATAGATTGTGCCTTTCAATTTCTGGGCCAATTTTTTTTATATCAAAATCTTCTAGATTTTTTACACAAAAAATAACATGAGGATTTCCAACATTAATAGCTGTACCTCCAATAAATTCTTTATTTTTTTTATCAAAAATTTTAATCTTTAGATTTATAGTGTCTAAATTTTTACTTATTGGTATTTCATTCCATTTTGTTTTTGCAACACCTATTTCTGTTTCTACTATATTATTCTCTAAAATTTTAGATTTTATATTTCCTGAGGATGTCCACACCTCTATTTCTTCTTTATTATTTTCTTTAGATAAAAAATATGCAACACATCTTGTACCATTTCCACATGCACCTGATTTACTTCCATCCGAATTATAAAATTCTAAATCAGCATCAATTTTTATATTTTTTTTAATAAAGATTAGTTGATCACAACCTATAAATTTTCGATCACATATTTTGACTATTTGATCATTTGATAATTTAATATTTTTGGATCTTTGGTCAATTATTATAAAGTCATTACCTAAACCATCCATTTTAAAAGCTTTAAATTCCATATATTTAAATACTTAACTTATTTATTGACTTTTTGAACCTCTAATATAGTTTAACAAAAATTCCCGCAAAACAATACTTTGCGGTGTCTTTGGAGACAAAGAGATCGACACTAGTCAGCGATGGTTCGCCCACTAGTGCGTTTGTTGCTGGAATTTATAAAAATGTTTGAAAATTTAACAAATAAATTTGAAGAAATTTTTTCTTCTTTAAAAAAAGCCCCTTCTCTTGATGAAAAACAAGTAGATGAAGGCTTAAGAGATATCAGAAAAGCTCTTCTCGAAGCAGACGTAGCATTACCTGTAGTTAAAAAATTAATTGAAAATATTAAACTAAAAGCATTAGGCCAAGAAATCATTAGATCAACTACCCCTGGTCAAATGATTGTTAAAATAGTTTATGACGAATTAGTAAAAATACTAGGAGACGAAAAGTCAGAACTCAACTTAAATGCGGTCCCCCCAGTGCCTATAATGCTTGTTGGTCTTCAAGGATCGGGAAAAACAACTACAGCCGCCAAGCTGGCAAAATATATTGAAAAGAATAATAAAAAAAAAGTTTTATTGGTTAGTTTAGATGTTTATAGACCTGCCGCACAAGATCAGTTGAAGACTCTTGGAGAACAATACTCTCTTCAAACTTTACCCATAGTTAAAGATCAAATGCCAAATGATATTGCTCAAAGAGCACTAAATGTGGCAACATTGAATGGATCGGAAGTTATTATTTTTGATACTGCAGGAAGAACTCAAGTCGATTTTAATATGATGAACGAATTAAAGCAGCTTCAGTCAACAATAAATTCAAAAGAAATAATGTTAGTTGCAGATTCATTAACAGGTCAAATAGCAGTTGATGTAGCTTCAGAATTTAAAAAAGTACTTGATATAACAGGAATAATTTTAACTAGAGTTGATGGTGATGGTAGAGGCGGAGCAGCTGTTAGCATGAAATATAGCACTCAAGTTCCAATAAAATTTTTAGGAATTGGTGAAAAAGTAGAAAATTTTGAAATTTTTTATCCAGACAGAATTGCTAATAGAATTTTAGGAATGGGGGATATTGTTTCTTTAGTTGAAAAAGCTTCAGAAGATCTTGATAAAGAAAATATAAAACAGACAGAGGAAAATTTAAAAGAAGGTAAATTTTCTATGAACGATTATCTAAGTCAACTCAAGCAAATGAAAAAAATGGGTGGTCTTGAGGGCGTATTATCATTTTTACCAGGAGTGTCAAAAATAAAATCTCAAATGGATAACGCCGGAGTTGATGAAAAAATTATTTCTCAAAATGAGGCAATAATTTTATCAATGACTGAAAAAGAAAGAAGTAATCCAAAAATTATTAATGGATCGAGAAGAAAAAGAATTGCTAATGGTTCAGGTACAAATGTTGCCACTATCAATAAATTGTTAAAACAATTTAAATTAATGTCAGATATGATGAAAAAAATGTCGAAAGGTGACCTTAAGGGGATGAGCGATAAAGGAGTGCCACCAGAATTTTTTAATCAATTGAAATAATATAACAAAAAGGAGAAAAAATGTTAAAGATAAGATTATCAATGGGTGGAGCAAAAAAGAGACCAATATATAAAATCGTTGTTGCAGATAGCAGATTTCCTAGAGATGGGAGATTTATTGAAAAATTAGGTTTTTTTAATCCGATAGTTCCTAAAAATAAAAAAGATAGAATGAGTTTAGAAGTTGATAGAATTAAACACTGGTTGAGCAAGGGAGCAAAACCTACAATAAGAGTTTCAAGAATATTAGGAGAGGCAGAAATTATGCCTATGCCAAAACCAGGAAATAATCCTCAAAAAGCGATTCCAAAAAAAGATAGAAAAAAAGAAGGAGTAAAAAAAGAAGAAGCTCCTAAACAAGAAACTAAAAAGGAAGAACCAAAAAAGGAAGCTCCTAAACAAGAAACTAAAAAGGAAGAACCAAAAAAGGAATCTCCTAAACAAGAAACTAAAAAGGAAGAAAAGAAATAGTTATATTAATGTGGCAAGCTCGAGTATTTACATTGTATCCAGAAGTATTTCCTGGCCCTTTAAACAAAGGATTATATGGGAAAGCCCTAGGAAAAAAAATATGGAATTTAGAAGTTATAAATATTAGAGATTCTGCAGAAGATAAACACAAAACAGTAGATGATACTCCATTTGGCGGAGGAAGTGGCATGCTTTTGAAACCAGATATATTGGCAAAGTCTATTGATCAAAATGTAAAAAAAAATGAGCGAATCTTTTATTTATCACCAAAAGGAAAAATATTTGATCAAAAAAGTGCAAAAGAATTTTCCAAAGAAAATACAGTTAATTTAATATGTGGACACTTTGAGGGAGTTGATGAACGCATTCTAAGTACGAGAAATATAGAAGAAATTAGTATTGGAGATTATATTTTATCTGGAGGCGAAACAGCCGCCTTTGTTGTAATTGATAGCGTTTTAAGATTATTGCCTGGAGTTTTGGGAAACGAGATATCAAAAAATGATGAAAGTTTTGAAAATGGATTATTAGAATATCCTCAATATACAAAACCACAAGAATGGGAAGGAAAACTTGTTCCAGATGTTCTATTATCCGGAGATCATGCGAAAATTAAAGACTGGCGTTTATCCCAATCAGAGGCTATAACACGTCGCCTGAGACCGGATTTGTGGAAAAAATATAAAAAAAATGAAAACAATTGAAGACATAAATAAGGAAAGTTTGAAAAAAATTTTATCCTCTAAAAAATACCCTTCTTTTTCTCCAGGAGATATTATTAAGATTGGAGTCAGAATAACGGAAGGTAAAAGGGAAAGAATTCAATACTTTGAAGGAGTTTGTATTGCAAAAAAAAATAGAGATATAAACTCATCTTTTACGGTAAGAAAAATTTCATTTGGAGAAGGTGTTGAAAGAACTTTTGCTTTGTATAGTCCTATAGTTGACACAATTAAAATTATTAGATCAGGCAAAGTAAGAAGAGCTAAACTATATTATCTTAGAGACAGAACTGGTAAATCAGCAAGAATAGCAGAAAAGATAAAGAAAAAAATTGGAATTGATGTAGAAACCAAAAGTGAAACTGAAATAGAAACAAAACCTATTTTACAAGAACCAAAGAAAGAAGCTCCTAAACAAGAAGCTAAAAAGGAAGAACCAAAAAAGGAATCAGATTCTAAAGCAACAGAACTTAAAAAAGAAAAAAAATCTAAAAAATAATTTTTTTTTCATGCCACTTACATTGTACGATAAAATTTGGAATGAGCATTTAGTTCATCAACAAAATGATGGAACAGGCTTGTTATATGTTGATAGGCATTTAATTCATGAAGTGACTAGCCCACAGGCGTTTGAAAGTTTAAGACAAACAAAAAGAAATGTTAGAAAACCAAATTTAACGCTTGCGGTTGCAGATCACAATGTTCCAACTACTGATAGATCGAAAGGTATTAAAGACGAAGAATCTAAGACACAGGTAGATACTTTAGAAAAAAATTGTAAAGAGTTTGGAATTGAATTATTTGATATGAATGATAAGAGACAGGGAATAGTTCATATTATTGGTCCAGAACAAGGATTTACTCAACCAGGAACCGTTATAGTATGTGGAGATAGTCATACAGCTACTCATGGAGCTTTCGGTTCCCTTGCATTTGGAATTGGGACTTCTGAAGTTGAACATGTTTTAGCAACACAAACTTTAGTTCAAAAAAAATCAAAAAATTTTAGAATTAATGTAACGGGAAAATTGCCAGTGGGTGTGACATCAAAAGATGTGATATTGCAGATTATAGGTAAAATCGGAACAGCTGGTGGCACAGGTTATGTTATTGAGTATGCGGGATCTCTTATCAGATCTTTAAGTGTTGAACAAAGAATGACAATTTGTAATATGACTATAGAAGCTGGCGCAAGAGCTGGATTAATTGCTCCAGATGAAAAAATTTTTGAATATTTAAAAGGCAAACCAAAATCTCCAAGTGGCAACGATTGGAATAAAGCATTAAATTATTGGAATACCTTAAAATCAGATGACGATTGTAATTTTGACAAAGAAGTAACAATAGATGGAAAAGAATTAGCACCAATGGTTACATGGGGCACTTCTCCACAAGATGTTATTTCTGTTGAAGGAAAAGTTCCAGATCCAAAAATTCAAACTGACAAAGATAAAAAGAATTCAATTGAGCGTTCATTAAATTATATGGGATTAGAACCAAATATGAAAATAACAGATATAAAAATTGATAAAGTTTTTATAGGCAGTTGCACAAATGGAAGAATAGAAGATCTGAGAGAGGCGGCAAAAATCCTTAAAGACAAACATATAGCCAAACATGTAAAAGCTATGGTAGTGCCAGGATCTGGCTTGGTAAAAATACAGGCTGAAAGCGAAGGTCTTGATAAAATTTTTATTAAGTCTGGTTTTGAATGGAGAGAACCAGGTTGTTCAATGTGTCTAGCTATGAATGCTGACAAGTTAAATCCAAAAGAAAGAAGTGCGTCTACATCAAATAGAAATTTTGAAGGTAGACAAGGAAGAGGAGGAAGAACTCATTTGGTAAGTCCCGCTATGGCCGCAGCTGCTGCTATAGATGGACATTTTTCAGATGTAAGAAAATTTCAAAATTAGATGAAAAAATTTAATAAATTAGAAAGTATACCTGCGTATTTGCCCATCATTAACGTTGATACCGATATGATAATTCCAAAGCAATTTTTAAAAACAATAAAAAAAAGTGGTTTGGGAAAAAGCTTATTTTTTGAAATGAGATATGACGACAATAATAAAATGAACCAGAATTTTGTATTAAATAAAGATCCTTATTCAAAATCTAAAATCTTGATTACAGGTAAAAATTTTGGATGCGGTTCTTCTAGAGAGCACGCACCATGGGCTCTTTTAGATTTTGGTATAACTTGTATTATCGCCCCAAGTTTTGCGGATATATTTTATAATAATTGTTTTAAGAATGGAATTTTACCAATAAATTTAGATGAAGAAAAAATTTCTCAATTATCTGAATATTCTTCTAGAAAAGAAAAAATTAGCATAGACCTTAATGAACAAGTAATCTATGCCGGAAACAAAGAATATAAGTTTGACATTGATTCTTTTAAAAAAAAATGTTTGTTAGAAGGTTTAGATGATATTGCACTATCATTAAAACAATCAGATAAGATTTCTAAACACGAATCTAAGATTAAAAGTATACAACCTTGGTTACACAAATGATTAAAGTAAAAAAGAGAAAAATTTTGCTTTTGCCTGGAGATGGAATAGGTCCAGAAGTTATTGCAGAAGTAAGAAAGATAATTAAATGGTACAACTCAAAAAAATCTCTTGATTTTGAAATTGATGAAGATTTGGTTGGAGGTGCAGCTTATGATAAACATAAAAAACCAATCACTGATGAAGTATTTTATAAAGCATTAGAGAGTGAGGCTGTAATTTTAGGCGCAGTGGGTGGTCCTAAATGGGATAAACTAGATTTTTCAAAAAAGCCAGAGAGAGCTTTATTAAAATTAAGAAAAGAACTTAAATTATTTGCTAATTTAAGACCAGCGATCTGCTTTAAACAATTGGTTGATGCATCAAGTTTAAAACCCGAAATTGTTTCAGGTTTGGATATTTTAATTGTAAGAGAACTTACAGGAGGAATTTATTTTGGCGAACCTAGAGGTATTAAACCTTCAGAAAATGGTGAAAGAAAAGGAATTAATACTCATAGCTACACATCAAGTGAAATTATTAGAGTAGCAAGAGTTGCTTTTGAACTTGCAGAAAAAAGGAATAAAAAAGTTACATCTTGTGACAAATCTAATGTTATGGAAGCAGGACTTTTATGGAGAGAAGAAGTTCAATCTTTAAAAGACAAAGAATTTAAAAATGTGAAGCTGGAACACATGTTAGCTGATAATTGTGCAATGCAACTTTTAAAAAATCCAAAACAGTTTGATGTTATTGTTACTGATAATCTTTTTGGCGATATTTTATCTGATGAAGCTGCAATGTTAACAGGTTCACTTGGCTTGTTACCATCAGCATCATTAGGTGCAAAAGATAAAAATGGCAACCTAAGATCAATGTATGAACCTGTTCACGGATCTGCACCTGATATAGCAGGAAAAGGAATTGCCAATCCTATTGCATCGATTTTAAGTTTTTCAATGGCTCTTAAATATTCTTTAAATTTAGAAAAAGAAGCTAACAATTTAAATTTAGCAGTCCAAAGTGTTTTGGATGATGGATTAAGAACAAAAGATATTCTTTCAAAAGGAACGAAAGAAGTATCAACATCTCAAATGGGTGATGCAATAATTTCAAAATTGCAATAACTGATCATTTATTCTAATTTAGCTCCATGAAAATTAGCAGCGTTGTAGTTATCGGTTCAGGTACAATGGGTAGTGGAATTGCAGCCCAATTGTGCAATGCGAATATTCCTGTGACTCTTCTTGATTTAAAGACGGAAATTTCAGAAAAAGCAAAAAAAAAGATTTTTGAATCTAGACCTCCATTACTAATTGATAAGAGCAAAGTTGATAATATTAAAGCAGGAAATATAGATGAAGATTTTGATATTGTTAAAAAGGCTGATTGGATTGTTGAGGCGGTAGTTGAAAGAATAGATATTAAGCACAATCTTTATGAAAAAATATTAAAAACAAGAAAAAAAGATTCAATAGTTTCATCAAACACATCAACCATTCCTTTAAAAATTTTATCAGCAAAAATGTCTGATGAAGACAGAAAAGATTTTTGCATTACTCATTTTTTTAATCCAGTCAGATATATGGGTTTGTTAGAAATTGTTAGCGAGACTACAAATGATGTTAAAAAAATAAATTTTTTAAAAAATTTCTGTGAAGATAATTTAGGCAAAGGCGTGATAATCTGCAAAGATACTCCTGGATTTTTAGGAAACAGAGTTGGCGTTTATGCTATGCAAGTTGCAATGACAGAAGCCATCAAGATGAAATTAGGCATAGAGGAAGCAGACGCAGTTTTTGGAAGACCCATGGGCATTCCTAAAACAGGAGTTTTTGGTTTGTATGATTTGATCGGCATAGATTTAATGGCAGATGTTTTAAAAAGTTTTTTAAAAGAACTGCCAAAAACAGATGTCTTTCATGAAGTGGTGCAAGAAATTCCTTTAGTAAAAAATTTAATTGAAACTGGTTACACTGGAAGAAAAGGAAAAGGCGGTTTTTATAGAATGAATAAAAAAGATGGAAAGAAGATATTGGAAGCGATTAATTTAAACACCAAAGATTATTCTCCATCTAAAAAAATTGATCTTAATATTGATGAAAAGATTAATTTGAAAGAACTTGTTTCAAGAGATGATAAATATGGAAAATATGCCTGGTCAGTAATTTCAAAAATTATTCTTTATTCATCTTCTTTAATTCCCAATGTAACAAAAGATTATAATAATATTGATGAAGCAATGAGGCTTGGTTTTAATTGGGTCAAAGGACCTTTTGAAATGCTCCAAGAACTTGGAGTAAAATTTTTTGTAGAAAAAGATCCTCAATTAAAAATAAATGAATTTATAAAAAAACTTTATGACAAAAAATTAGAAACTTTTTATGGGAAAAGACAAATCTATACAAATCTAGAGACATTAGGAAAGGTAAAACAATTAGCAAAAATTAATAAAGATAATAAGTCAGCAATTACATACGAGCACAAAAATTATAAAATTGTAGAATTTAATACTAAAGCTAACACACTGGATTATGATTCAATGGATGCATTAAAAAAGGCATCTGATAAAAACATGATTATTATTAATGAAGGAATGCAATTTTCAGCAGGAGTTAATTTAAATTATGTCATGGATTTTGCTAAAGAAAAAAATTGGAAAGCCATTGAAAAATTTATTCATCATTTTCAGATGACTTGCAGACAATTAAAATATTCTGACAATGTTGTTATTTCTGCACCATCAGGTTTAGCTTTGGGTGGTGGTTTTGAAGTATTAGTTCAAAGTGATTATGTGGTTTCACATACTAATATCGTAACAGGTTTAGTAGAAACCCTTGTGGGACTAATACCTGCGGGAGGAGGAACTACAAATATGTTATTTAGATGGATGCAATCTCAAGAAGCCAAACAAGACTCAGATTTTGCTCCTCAAAAAGTATTTGATATTATTGGTTATGGTAAAACGGCTAGTTCACCAACAGAAGCCATACCATTTAAGTTTTTATTAGAGAAAGATAAAAGTATTATGAATAGAAACAAACTGCTTTCAGCTTCTCAAGATTTAATAAATGAGAAAAAAGATGGTTATAACGCACCAAAACAGCCAACTTTTAAGTTATCAGGAAGCCAAGTTAGAGATAAAATGCTTCAAATTCTTGAAAATCTTTTTAAGGAAAAGAAAATTTTGGAGCATGGAATGGAAGTAGGAAAAAAATTAGCTTTTGTATTAAGTGGAGGCAATACAACTATAGATAAAGAATTATCTGAGGATGATATGTATGCTTTAGAGTTAGAAGCGTTTGTTCAGCTAATTCAAATGGAAAAAACTCAAGCGAGAATTAAACACACACTTTCAACAGGAAAACCTTTGGTAAATTAAATGACAATTTATAGAGCTCCAGTAGATGATATGATGTTTCTCTTTGAAAAGCTGAAAAATAATTCTCATTATAATTCCCTTGAAAAATATAAAGAAGTTAATTCTGATCTTGCAAAAGATATTTTAGAGCAAGCAGCAAAGTTAACTGAAAATCTTATATTACCTTTGGCTAAAGTTGGAGACGAAACACCTTCTAAATTAGAAAATGGAGTAGTCAGAACTCCACCGGGTTATAAAGAAGTTTACAAAAAATTTATTGATGATGGATGGGTTTCTCTATCTTGTGATCCGGAGTATGGCGGTCAAGGAATGCCAAAAACTATCAGCTCATTTTTTGATGAAATGTTATCTGCTGCTAGTCTTTCTTTTAAGCTTTATAGCGAGCTTAGTATTGGAGCATATAATTGTATACATCGCCATGGAAGTGATTCAATAAAAAAAAAGTTTCTTCCGAATATGGTTAAGGGTACTTGGAGCGGCACAATGTGCCTAACAGAACCAGTTTGTGGAACTGATTTAGGATTATTAAAAACAAAAGCTGTTGAACAATCAGATGGCACTTACAAATTAACGGGTCAAAAAATATTTATAACCTCAGGAGATCATGATCTTACAGAAAACATTATACATTTGGTTCTTGCAAGAGCTCCTGATTCGCCATCAGGAACAAAAGGAATTAGTTTATTTTTAGTACCAAAAATTCAAGTGAAAGAAGATGGATCTTTAGGCGCAAGAAATGGTGTTTCAACGAATTCAATTGAAAGCAAAATGGGAATCAGAGGATCTGCCACATGTGTTTTAAATTTTGATGATGCCGTTGGATATATGATTGGACCTAAAAATAAAGGGCTGAACTCAATGTTCACTATGATGAATCTAGAGAGAATCGTTGTAGGTTTGCAAGGGTTGGGATTATCAGAAATAGCATATCAAAATGCATTAAATTATTCGAAAGAAAGAAAACAAGGAAAATCTAATACCAGTAAAACAAAAAATGGAGCAGATTTAATTATTGATCATGCAGATATTAGGAGATCATTATTGAACATGAAATCAATTATAGAAGGCGAAAGAGCTTTAGGTTTTTGGCTGGCACAACAAACCGAAGTTAGTTTGCATCATAAAGACAATAGAATTAAAGAAGAAGCTTCAGATCTAGTTTCTTTGATGACCCCAGTAGTTAAATCATTATTTACTGACATGGGTATGGAAATTACTAGTGATGCTATGCAAATTTTTGGCGGATATGGTTATACAAAAGATCAGGGAATAGAACAGTTATATCGAGATAATAGAATCACACCTATATATGAGGGAACAAACTCAGTTCAGGCAATTGATTTAGTCTTTAGGAAACTAGTAAATAAAAATGGGGATGTAATTAATAAATATATTAATTTAATTAAAAAAGATCTTAAAATTAATGAAGAAAAAATTAAACCATTTATAAAAAAATTGGATCAAAATATAGAAATTTTAACCAAGTTTAGCGATTGGATTAAAGAAAAAATGAAAAGTTCAAAAGATGATGTTAGTGCTGCCTGCAATGATTATTTAAAAGTTTTAGGTTTAGTGGCCACAGCTCATGCATGGGTAAAAGTTTTGGAAGTTAGTTATAAAGATTATGAAAATAATAAAAAATTTTATGAAGAAAAAATTCAAACAGCTAATTTTTTCTTCAATCGTGTTCTTCCAAAGGCAGAGAATTATTATTTGACCGCAACCAGTGGGAGTAAGTATATTATGGATTTTAAATTTAATTAGTTTATGAGCCATTACGATACAAACTTAAATAAAAATAATGCGAATTTTGTTCCATTAACACCATTGACCTTTTTGGAAAGAGCTAAGGATATATATCCTAATTATGAAGCGTTAGTTTATGAAGATCGAAAATATACTTGGTTTGAAATTTATAAGAGATGTACCAAATTTGCTAGTGCACTAGAAAAAATTGGAATTAAAAAAGGAGATACGGTTTCTGTTATGGCATGTAATACTCCTGAGATTTTTGAAGCACATTATTCAGTTCCTATGACTGGAGGAGTATTAAATACAATTAATATAAGATTAGATGCCAAAACAGTAGGATATATCTTAGAGCATAGTGATGCAAAAGTATTAATTGTAGACAGACAATTTCACGAAGTAGTAAAAAAGGCACTCAGCACGATAAAAAAAAAAATTATTATAATTGATATAAACGATAAATATGCGGACCAGTCTAAGTTGCAAAAGATTGGTGATTTAGAATATGAATCATTTTTAAATACAGGGGACGAAAATTATATTTGGAAAAAACCCAAAGATGAATGGGAAGCTATTTCATTAAGCTATACCTCAGGTACCACAGGCAATCCTAAAGGAGTTGTATATCATCACAGAGGGGCATACTTAATGTCTACAGGAAGTGCGGTAGCATGGAATATGCCAAACAGATTAAATTTTTTATGTATCGTACCAATGTTTCATTGCAATGGATGGTGTTATCCTTGGACAATTCCAATGTTAAATGGCAAGACGATTTGCCTTAGAAATATAGTTGTTAAGAAAATTTTTGAGTTAATCGAGAAACACAGCATAACTCATTTTGGAGGAGCACCAATTGTTTTAAATATGATAACAGGTGCAGCTGAAAGTGAAAGAAAAAAACTTAAAAATAAGGTTTATGTATTAACTGCTGGAGCTCCACCCCCAAGTGTTATTTTTAAAAAAATGAAAAATCTTGGTTTTGAAGTAATGCATGTTTATGGATTAACGGAAACTTATGGACACATCACACAATGTGCATGGAATGATGAGTGGAATGATTTAGATGAAGAAAAACAAAATGAGATTAAAGCTAGGCAAGGAGTGAGATATCCCAATACCGAAGGTGTTGATGTTATGGATCCAGAAACCATGAAACCAGTCCCCAGGGATGGAAAAACAATGGGCGAAATAATGATCAAAGGAAATATTGTAATGAAAGGTTATTATAAAGATAAAGAAGCAACCGATAAAGCAATGAAAGATGGATGGTTTCATTCTGGAGATTTAGCGGTTATTCATCCAGATGGTTATGTAAAAATTCAAGATAGATCAAAGGATATAATTATTACTGGCGGAGAAAATGTTTCATCTATTGAAATAGAAAATACTTTGGCAAAACATCCTTCAGTATCTATTGCAGCCGTGGTATCAAAACCCGATGAAAAATGGGGAGAAGTGCCTTGTGCATTTATTGAAACTGTAAAAGATAAGCCGGTTACAGAAAAAGAATTGATTAGTTTTTGCAAAGAAACTTTAGCAAGTTTTAAAGTCCCAAAAAAAATAGAATTTTGTGAACTGCCAAAAACATCAACAGGTAAAATTCAAAAATTTGAACTAAGAAAAAAGGCTAAGGAGCTAAACTGAACTTAGATGTTAACGAAAAAAACGTGTTCGTTTCAACAGGCGGCATGGATTTTGATAAAAAGAAACCATCAATATTATTGATGCATGGAAGTGGGTTAACCCATATAGTTTGGTCTCTTCATGAACAATTTTATGCTTCTCAAGGATATAATGTTTTGTCAGTCGATATTCCAGGTCACGGAAATTCAGAGGGACCATCACTAAAATCAATTAAAGAAATTTCTGATTGGATAAAATCTTTGATGAACACTCTTAATATTTCAAAAATAATTATTGCAGGTCATTCACAAGGCTCTCTTGTAGGTATTGATTTTGCAGCTCGATATCCAAATTTATTAAACTCTTTAATATTGGTAGCAGGCTCTTATAAGATGCCAGTTAATCAGGATCTTATAGACTTTGCTGAAGCCGGCGATGAAAAAGCAATTACACTTATGATGAAATGGGGTTATGAAGGTTCAAAAGCTTTTATAGGAGGGAATCCGGTAAAAAAAATTATTAATTCTTCAAGAGAAATTAGAGAAGTTTTGGCAGTGGACTTAAATGCATGTAATAATTATAACGATGGTGCTGAATTTTTAAAAAAAATTAATTGCCCAACTTTATGTATATTTGGAGAATTAGATAAAATGGTGCCAGTTAAGGCAGGATTAAAAATGGCAGAACAAATAAAAAACTCTAAAACAAAAATTATTCCAGAATGTGGACATATGATAATTTTTGAAAAAGCTTTTGAGATGAGAAAATTAGTAAAAGAATTTATTACAAAAAACTAGTTATGAAAAAATTTTATATAGCAAAAGCAAGACGTTTAAGAGATACACCTTATACAGAAAAAATAGAATCCCAAGGATTGACTGCTTATACAGTTTATAATCACATGTTGTTGCCGGCAAGCTTTGGCCCTTTGGATGAAAGCTATCATCATTTGAAGGAACATGTACAGGTATGGGATGTTGCAGCGGAAAGACAAGTTGAATTAAAAGGTAAAGATTCTGGAAAACTAATGCAAATGATGACCTGTAGAGATGTTTCAAAATTTAAAATTGGAAGGTGTTATTACAGCCTGATAATAGATGAAAAAGGTTGCTTAATTAATGATCCAGTTGTTTTAAAGTTATCAGAAGATAAATTTTGGATTTCTATTGCTGACACGGATGTAAAATTATTTGCAAAGGGATTGGCTATAGGTTTAGGTCTAGATGTTAAAATTAGCGAACCAGATGTCAATATCATTGCCGTTCAGGGACCCAAATCATTTAAATTAATGGAAAAAATAGTTGGTTCAAAAATTTTAGAAATGAAATTTTTTGGTTTTGACTACTACAAATTTAATAATAATAATTTTTTGATAGCAAGATCTGGATGGTCAAAACAAGGAGGATTTGAAATTTATGTTGAAAATAGAAAAGCGGGACAGGAACTTTATGACGAACTATTTAAGAAAGGTAAAGAATTCAATGTTAAACCAGGGTGTCCAAATCTCATAGAAAGAATTGAGGGCGCACTTTTATCGTGCGGAAATGATTTTGACTATCAAGATAAT
>CACKTW010000016.1 GCA_902603215.1 uncultured Pelagibacteraceae bacterium | reverse complement strand
TAAAAAAGGATATAAATTTAGTGACATGAATAAACTTCTTTTAAGTTTTGGCTTTAAGAAAGAATTTAAGGAAAAGATGATTTTTAGGAAATCATTTGAATATATTTATATAAATTCAAAAATTTGAATTAATTTATATTATATTCCTTTAAATCTTTTTTTAAATTCTTTTAACGAAATATGATTTAAATCTCTTTTAGAAATTATTGGTTTTTTAATATTCCATTTAAGTTTTAAATCTGAGTCATTATATTTTATTCCCATTTCATATTGAGGATGGCGATATTCAGACAAATGATAAAAAAATATGTTTCTTTTTTCTAAACAACCCATTCCATGAGCATAAAATTTTGGTATTAGTAAAATTTTTCCAGGAGTTAAAACAAATCTATAAACTTTTCCAAAATCATCAGAATTTTTTCTTAAATTAATGCAATAATCAATTATCTTGCCTTTTAATACTGTTACAAGTTTAATTTGAGGTTTTTTTATTTGAAAGTGCAAACCTCTAATTACATTTTTTTTTGAAAATGAAACTGCTGAAAATTTAAAATTTAAATTTATTTTTTTTTTCAGAAAAAGTTCTTGAAAAGAACCTCTTAAATCTTTAAATATCGGCATTTCATACATTGTTGGTTTTGGTGTTTTCATATATTTTTCTAATTCAAAATTTTTTTTATTTTTGTTAAATTCATAGAGGAATTTTTTGGCATAAAAACTTTACTTTTTTTTATATTAAATAAACTTTTTTTGATATTTTTAACATCTTTTTTTGCGAACTGATATGGAGATTGGCCTTTTCCACCAATATTAATTATTCCATTATAGTGAATTAATCTAGGCAAAATTTTTGCAACATCAGTTTGATACATGAAACTAGTTTTTATATTTGAAAAAGCTTTTTTATGAATAAAAGGATATTCAGTCATAGACAATCTTAGTATAAGAGATTTTTTATACATTTGAACTGCCGATTCTCCCCCAAGCTTTGACCACGCATAATTATTTACAGGTAGCAAAGGGTCTTTTTCTTTATAATTTCCCCTTTTTCCAGGATAAACATAATTAGTAGAAAAATAAATTAGTTTTGCTTTATTTTTTTCACACGCCATAACGATATTAGATGTTCCAATTATGTTAACAAGAATACTTTGCGAAATTTTTTTTTCATGAATTGCCATTGGCCTTGAAATGGCAGCTAGATGAATAACAATGTCAATTTTGTATTTTTTTAAGAACTTTTCAATTTTTTTATAATTTAGAATGTTTAGCTGTTTTTTGTTTCTGTAGTATATTTTTTTTCCAAAAAAACTTTTTTTGAGTATTTTTGCAAATCTACCATCGGATCCTGTGATTAGTATTCTTTTTGCCATACTTTTTATTTATATATACTTTATTTACAATTTGTTTTCTAATATAAACAAAAAAATATTAATTAATTTAATGAAAGTTCAATTTACAAACCTTTATAAAGCCAATAGGGCTAATCATAGAAAAATTTTTCAAAAAATTAATCAATTAGTTAAGGATAACCAATTTGTTGGTGGAAAAGAGGTTCTAGCTTTTGAAAAAGAGTTCAAAAAATTTATAAAAGCAAAATATTGTGTAAGTGTTGGGAACGGAACTGATGCCTTGGAAATTGCAATTGAATCTCTTAATTTTAAAAAGGGTAGCGAAATCATAGTTCCTGTTAATACCTGGATATCAACAGCGGAATCAGTTAGTAGATCAGGTCACAAGTTAGTATTTTGTGATATTGATTTAGATGATTACACAATTGATATTAAAGATTTAAAAAAGAAAATAACAAGCAAAACAAAACTAATTATCCCTGTTCATTTATATGGATGTGCATCAAAAATGAATGATATAAATGCAATTGCAAGAAAAAAGAATATTAAAATTTTAGAAGATTGTGCCCAAGCTCACGGTACAAAATATAAAAATAAAAAAGTTGGCACATTAGGAGATATTGCGATTTTCAGTTTTTTCCCTGGAAAAAATCTTGGAGCCTATGGGGATGGAGGTGCGATTGTAACTAATAATAAGTTTTTAGCTAAAAGATGTAAGTTAATTAAAAATCATGGAGCTTTTAATAAGTATGATCATCATTTTCCTGGAAGAAATTCTAGATTAGATGCTATTCAAGCAAGTATTTTAAGAATTAAATTAAAATCTTATACAAGAAAAATAAATAAAAGAAATGAGTTAGCAAAAGTATATTATAAAGAACTTAAAAATATTTTTGAAATAAGTTTGCCCAAAAAACCAAAAGATGTGCATCATACTTATCATCAATTTGTAATAAGATTAAATAAGAGAAATCAATTAAAAAAATACTTAAAAAAAAATTATATACAGACAATGATACATTATCCTTACATGTTAAATGAATTGAGTTTTTATAAAAAAATTAAAGGCATATCTTCTTTAAAAAATTCAATTAATTTGGGTAAAAGAATTTTAAGCCTTCCTATTTCTGAAGATCATAGCATTTCAGAAATTAAGTTTATTATTGAAAAAATTAAAAAATTTTTTAAAAAATAAATATCATGATCAAGAAATTTTTAAATCTTGGGAAGCAACCATTAGCAAATAATTACTTAACTAAGAATGATTTAAAGAGAAAAAAAAAACAAATTTTTTATACTTTAGAAGTAGGATTTAATACAAGTAATAAACTGGTATCAATAACAAATACAGTATCATCAAAAAAAATGTTTGCAAACGACTATCCATATAGATCGTCTATGTCAAAAACTATAATAACATCTTTTAAAAAATTGGCTAAAAAAATAGTTAATCAATATCATCCAAATTTAATTTTAGAAATTGGAAGCAACGACGGTTCTTTTATTAAAAATTTTAATAAAAAAAAAAGTATATGTGTCGAACCTTGCGGTGATGTTGCTAAAACAACTAAAAAACTAGGTTACCAAACATATTCAGATTTTTGGAATTTAAAACTTGCAAGAAAAATTAAAAAAAAAAATAAAAATGTAGATATAGTTTATTCTGCAAATACTTTGAGCCATATATTAGATTTAAAATCAGTTTTTAAATCAATAAGTTACATACTTTCAAAGAACGGAATATTGATCATAGAAGATCCTTCTTTGCTAGAATGTTTGAAAAAAACTTCTTATGATCAATTTTACAATGAGCATATTTATGTTTTTTCTTTATGTGGGATAAAAAATTTTATTAAAAAATTTGGTTTTGAAGTTTTTAAAATAGAAACATTAAATATTCATGGAGGATCTTTGAGGTTTTATATTAAAAGAATAAAAAATAAAGAAATTAAAATAAATAATAGCGTTAAGATTCAATTAAAAAAAGAATTAAAATTTGGATTACATAAATTTTCAACATATATAAAGTATAAAAAAAAGGTTGAAAAATCAAAAAAAGGATTACAAAGAATATTTAAAATGATTAAAAATCAAAATAATAAAATTATTGGTTATGGGGCAACAGCTAAATCAGTTACTGTTTTGAATTATTGTGGAATTAAAAATGACACAATAGATTATTTTATGGATACGACCCCAGGGAAAATTGGAAAATATATGCCCGGTACATACATTTATATTAAAGGTTATAAAAAGACATTAATTAAAAAAAACAAATATTGTTATTTAGGTGCATGGAATTTTAAAAATGAAATTTTTAAAAAAGAAAAAAATTTTATTAAAAATGGAGGAAAATTTATTACGCACGTTCCTTTTCCAAGAATAATTAAAAATTAAATTTGGTATTAGATAAAATTGAAAAAAAAACCATTAGTTTCTGTCTTGATTACAAGTTTTAATAAAGAAAAATATATAAAACGTTGTATTAAATCTTGCATTAATCAAAACTATAAAAATCTAGAAATTATTGTATTTGATGATAAATCAGAAGATAATTCAGTCAATATTATTAAAAAATTTAAAAAAGTAAAACTAATTTCAAATAAAAATAAGAAAACAAATCACTGGTCATTCAATCAAATGAATGCTTTTCGTAAAGCATTTAATAAATCGAAAGGAAAAATAATTTGTTTACTAGATGCAGATGATTTTTATCATTCATCAAAAATTTCTTATGTGGTAAAATATTTTAATAGCAATAAAAAAAAATCCTTTGTTTTTGATTTGCCTAATATTTTTTATAATAATAATAAGATTCATCCTTCAAAGTTTAAGCAAAGAAAAAAAAATAAATCAATTTGGCCAAGATTTTCTCCAACAAGCTGCATGTCAATGAGGCGATCATTTTTTAGAGAAGGGTCAAAAAATATATCAGTAAAAAAATTCTCAAATGTATGGATGGATTTTAGATTTGCAGTTTTTGCATTTTTTATTAAAAAAGATTTTAATATGATCGATAAACATTTAACTTTTTATGTAAAAAATGTTGGTAGCGCAACTTCAGAATTTGCAATATCCAATAAGAATTGGTGGGCAAGAAGAAATGAATCTCACCAATATATGAATTATATTTTTTCAAAATATCGTTTGAAATATGAAAAATCTTTTGATTTTTATCTGACAAAAGGAATTTATAATTTTTTAAATTAAAAATAGATAATAATTTTTTTGAAAATAATAAAAAGATAGTTTTTTTACATATTATCCTTGATAAAAATAATTGTTTACAAGATCAGTGAGTAAATATATATCTATACCGCCTGGTGATTATTGCGAAGGGGCAATACCCGATCCCATTCCGAACTCGGAAGTCAAGTCCTTCAGCGCCGATGGTACTTTGTCTTAAGGCATGGAAGAGTAGGACATTGCCAGGCTTTAAATTTGTAATTTATGAAAATATCTAGTTCACTCAAATCTTTAAAAAAGAGAGATCTTAATTCTAAAATGGTTAGAAGAAGAGGTAGAGTTTATATTATTAATAAAAAGAATCCTAAATTTAAAGCAAGACAAAAGTGAAGTTAGGCTCTATAAGCGAAAATCTCAATTCAGAGAAAAGAATTTCCATAACACCTGAAATTGCAAAGAAATATATCGGCTTAGGTTTTGAGGTCTATCTAAACTCAGGCTATGGATCTCATTTGGGTTTTCAAGATAAAAAGTATAAAGAATTAAATGTAAAAATTTTTGATGATCCAAAAGAAGTGATAAAAAAATCAGATTTAATTCTTCAATTAGATTTATTAGATAGTGATAAAAATAATTTGATTAAAGAAAATCAAACTTTTATTGGAATTTTTAATCCTTATATTAACAAGCAAAAAATTGAAGATTTAATTAAAAAAAAAGTTAATATTTTTTCTTTAGAATTGCTTCCAAGAATTACAAGAGCGCAATCAATGGATGTATTATCTTCCCAAGCTAATTTGGCAGGATATAAAGCAGTTGTAGAGTCTTTTTCTAATTTTGAGAAAGCAATACCAATGATGATGACAGCTGCAGGAACAATACCTCCCGCAAGAGTTTTAGTTATAGGAGCAGGAGTTGCTGGCTTACAGGCAATTGCTACAGCAAAAAGAATGGGCGCAATAGTTTTTGCAACAGATGTGAGAATAGCATCAAAAGAACAAGTAGAAAGTCTTGGTGGAAAATTTTTAATGGTAGAAGATTCTGAAAATTTAGAAAGTGAAGGGGGTTATGCAAAAGAAGCTTCTGAAGATTTTAAAAAAAAACAAGAAGAATTATTGAACGATACTTTGAAAAAAATTGATATTGTGATTTGTACTGCTCTAATACCTGGTAAAAAAGCTCCATTAATAATTAAAGATTATATGATCAACAATATGGAACCGGGCTCAATAATATATGACTTGGCAGCAGTTCAAGGAGGAAATACTGCTTTTACCGAATTAGATAAAACTGTAGATAAAAATGGAGTTAAGATTTTGGGAGAAAAAAATATTCTAAATAGGCTTCCTGTTTCTGCATCAAATTTATATGCTAAAAATATATTTAACTTTATTTCAAATCTTTATGATAAAGATAATAAAAAATTAAAGATTAATTTAGAAGACGAGATAATAAAGAAAACATTAATTAAATAGAATGATAGAAATCGACCCTTTTATTTTTAGATTAAGCATTTTTATATTATCAATATTCATTGGATATTATGTTGTTTGGAGCGTGACCCCTTCATTGCATACACCACTAATGTCAGTAACAAATGCAATTTCCTCAGTTATTATTGTTGGAGCAATAATTGCTTCATTAGCTGGTAATTCTGAAAACATATTTGATACTGCAAATATATTTGGCTTTTTGGCAATTATTTTAGCAGCAGTAAATATTTTTGGAGGTTTTTTGGTAACCCAAAGAATGCTTCAAATGTATAAAAAAAAAAAGAAAGATAAATAGTTTATCATGTCAGAAAATTTATCAGCTATATTTTATTTAATTTCAGGAGTTTTATTTATTTTAGCTTTAAGAGGTTTGTCGTCTCCAGAAACTTCGAGACGAGGTAATTTTTTTGGTATTTTGGGAATGGCAATAGCTATTGTTGTGACTTTTTTATCAATAGGCAGTTTTTCTTCTGTTTTTATTTATGTTTTATTTTTTTTATTGATCGGAGGTTCGATAGGAGCCTTTGTAGCATTTAAAATTCCTATGACGGCAATGCCCGAATTAGTTGCCGGCTTTCATAGTCTTGTAGGTCTTGCAGCAGTTTTTGTTGCTATATCTGCATTTTTAAATCCGGAAGTTTTCAATCTTGGTTCATCAGGAGATATTAAAATTTCGAGTTTGATTGAAATGTCAATTGGTGCTGCAGTAGGAGCAATTACTTTTTCAGGATCAATAATAGCTTTTTTAAAACTTCGAGGAATAATGTCAGGTTCACCAATTACCTTTAAAGGACAACATTATATTAACTTATTATTAGGTTTATCAATTATAGTATTAATTTTTTATCTTTGTAAAACACAGTCAGACAGCATCTTTTGGAGAATAATTGCAATATCTTTTTTATTGGGACTTTTATTAATTATACCAATTGGAGGTGCAGACATGCCGGTAGTAATTTCTATGTTAAATTCGTATTCAGGTTGGGCAGCAGCTGGAATTGGTTTTACATTAGAAAATACAGCTTTAATAATTACTGGAGCCTTAGTCGGTTCCTCTGGAGCAATTCTATCTTATATAATGTGCAAGGGTATGAACCGTTCTTTTTTTAATGTAATTTTGGGAGGATTTGGTGGAACCGATCAATCTCCATCTGGTAAGAGTAAAGAGCAGAAACCTGTCAAAAATGGAAATGCAGAGGACGCTGCTTTTTTAATGAAAAATGCATCATCAGTAATCATTGTTCCGGGATATGGAATGGCAGTCGCTCAGGCACAACATGCACTAAGAGAAATGGTAGATACTCTTAAAAAAAATGGAGTAAAAGTATCTTATGCAATTCATCCAGTTGCAGGAAGAATGCCTGGACACATGAATGTTTTACTTGCAGAGGCAAATGTACCATATGATGAAGTATTTGAATTAGAAGAAATAAACAATGATTTTGCCAATTGCGATGTAGCTTATGTAATTGGCGCAAATGATGTTACCAATCCTGTAGCCAAAACAGATCCTCAAAGTCCAATTTATGGGATGCCAGTTTTAGATGTTGAGAGATGCAAATCAGTATTATTTGTTAAAAGAAGCTTATCACCTGGCTATGCGGGAATAGATAATGAGTTATTTTATAGAGATAATACTTTAATGTTATTTTCAGATGCAAAAAAAATGACAGAAGATATTATTAAGAGTTTAAATTAAATGAAAACAAAAATTTTTTGTGATAGTGCAGATTTTGATGTAATAAAAAAATACAACAATTTAAATTTAGTAGATGGATTTACTACTAATCCAAGCTTAATGAGATTATCTGGAGCAAAGAATTACAAAAACTATTCGCTGTCTATTTTAAAAGTATGCAAAAAAAAACCAATTTCATTTGAAGTTTTTGCGGACAATCAAAATCAGATGCTTAATCAAGCTTATAAAATTAATACTTGGGGCAAAAATGTTTATGTAAAAATTCCAGTTGTAAATTCAAAAGGGATTTTCATGGGTCCGGTTATAAAAAAATTAAGCTTAGAAGGAATAAAATTAAATATTACGGCTGTTTATACATTTGAACAAGTAAACAAGATTGTTAAATGTTTAAACAAAAAAACTAAATCAATCATTTCAATTTTTGCCGGTCGCATGGCAGACAAAGGAAAAGATCCCTTGCCAATTTTTAAAAAAAGTATTTCTGTGACTAAAAGATATAAAAATATTGATATTTTATGGGCAAGTACAAGAGAGGCTTATAATTTTTTACAGGCTAAAGAACTAAAATGTAATATAATTACAATGCCTCCTAAGGTGATTGATCAAATAAGCAGTTTTGGAAAAAGTTTTAATTCTTTAACCTTGGATACAGTTAAAGGTTTTTTGAAAGATAGCAAAAAATCTAATTTCAGAATTTAAATTTCAATTAATGAATATAAAAAAAATTTTAATTTTTCTTTATAAAAAGTTATCAATTATTTACGTTTTTGTTTTTGGAAGAAAAAGTATGCAATTTTTTAATGATATAGTTTTGTCATTATCTCTTAATGCAAAAGGTTTTAAAAACTATGGAAATTTAAATTTAACTGGTGAAAGAAGATTTATTAAATTGATTAGTAAAGAAATAAATTTTTCTATCGATATAGGGGCAAATGTTGGAAAATATACTAAACTATTATTGGACGAGACAAATTCAAAGGTAATTGCTTTTGAACCTTTGCCAAAGGCTTTTGAAGAATTAAAAGAAATAGAAAAAAAATTTTCTTCTAGGCTTGATGTATATAATTTTGGAATTGGTAATAAAAATTCAAATCTAGAATTAAATTATAGTACTGAAAAATCTGAGTTAGCATCTTTTATTGAGGATTTAGACAAACTTTCTTTTATAGATAGCAAAAATAATAAAAAAATTACAGTAGAAGTTATGACCTTAGATAGTTTTTTCAAAAAATATGAACAAACTTATAAAGAAAAAGAAATAGATCTTTTAAAAATTGATACAGAAGGCTTTGAATTAGAAGTTTTAAATGGTGCATCAGAAACACTTATAAATAAAAAACCGAAATTTATTCAAATAGAATTTAATTGGCATCAACTTTTTAGAGAACAAACCATTTATAAATTTTCAAAAATTTTATCAAATTATGAAGTATTTAAAATATTACCTTTTGGAAATAGTTTAATCAAAATTGACCCCAAAAGACCAGAAAGTAATATTTTTCACTTATCAAATTTTGTATTTATAAGAAAAGATATTTCAAAAAATTATTAATGAAAAAAATTAAAGATATAATTATTTTCTACCCTTCTTTTGAAAGGGGAGGTGTAACGGTAAACTTAATAAATTTTATAAATTTTGCTTTGAAAAAAAAAAATAATATTTACTTAATTTCACGAAATCCTGATTTAAGTAAATTTCCTTACAAAAAAAGGATAAAGTTTATTAAAATAGCAAATTGCTCAATACCATTTATTTCTGAAAGATTATTAACATCATTATTATCAATTCTTTCTTTAATAAAAATTTTTGACAAATGCAAAAAATCAGAATCTGTGGTTTTTTCTTTTCAAAGCAATATTATTCCCATAATTATTTCTAAAATTTTCAATAGGAAAATTATTATTAGAAATTCAGAAGACGCAATCGATGCAACAAAATTTGCTGATAATAAATTTTTTGCATATTTTATTTTGTTTTCAAAAATCATATTTTATAATTTTGCCGATGGAATAATAACAAATTCACAAAAATCAAAAAAATCATTACAATCTATAATATATATAAAGAAAAAAATTAAACTTATTTTTAATCCATATTTGCAAAAGATTTTGAAAAGAAAAAAGAAAAAGAAAGAAAATTTAATTTTGTCAGTAGGGAGACTTTGCAAACAAAAAAATTTTGAAACTTTGATTAAAGGTTTTTATATTTTTCAAAAAAAATTTCCAAAATATAAACTTTTAATACTAGGTCACGGTTATAATGAGAAAAAGTTGTTAAATTTAGCAATAAGTCTTCAAATTGATAAAAAAATTAGATTTAAAGGATGGGTTAAGGATGTTAAAAAATATTATGATACTCCTAAGATATTTGTTATGACTTCTTTATACGAAGGTTTGCCAAACGCTCTCATAGATGCTGTCAATTTTGAAATTCCATCAATTAGTACAAAATGTAGTGGAGCATCTGATATTTTAACTAATAAAAATGGTATTTTTTTTAGAACAATGGACGACAACGATTTGGCTGATAAAATGATTAAATGTGTGCTGAACTATCAAAATTCAATGAAAAAAATAAAAGGATCAAAAAAATTTATAAAACATTTTTTAGCTAAACCCCAATCAAAAAAATATTTAGAATATTGTAATGAAATTATTCAAAAAATTTAATTTTTTAAATTGGTTGCGGGGGACGGATTTGAACCGCCGACCTTCAGGTTATGAGCCTGACGAGCTACCAGACTGCTCCACCCCGCGATAAACTTCAAATTCTGTTCCTCATTTTTTGAATTTTTTTAGCTCTCTTAGCATTTTCTTGTTTAATTCTTTTCTTCTTTTCAGAAGGTTTTTCGTAAGTATTTTTTAGTTTAATATCTTTAAAAAAACCATCTTTTTGAAGCTTTCTTTTAAGAACTCTTAAAGCTTGCTCAACATTATTATCTTTAACTTCTATTTTAATAACTTCCTCCAAAGGTTGGTGGTGTCCTTAACATTTTTAATATTTGTTGTCCACATAGATGTTATGGTTTTTTCGGTATCTTTCTTTCAAATTGATTTCTGTAATTTTTAAGTTTTCTCAATATTTTTGGATATCTTGTAGATAAAATTGATACTGCCAATAAAGCTGAATTTATTGCTCCAGCTTTTCCTATTGCCAAAGTTCCAACTGGTATTCCGCTTGGCATTTGAACTGTTGAAAGCAAACTATCTAAACCTTTTAATTTACTTTCGGTTGGAACTCCCAGTACTGGTAAGGTCGTTAAAGCAGCAGTTACGCCAGCCAAGTGTGCAGACATTCCAGCGGCGGCGATTATTATTTCCATTTTATTTTTTTCAGCTTCTTTAAGAAATCTATGTAATCTTTTTGGTGTCCTATGAGCAGATATTACTTTTACATCGTGCTTAATTCCAAATTGTTTTAATGTATTGCTACAATGTTCCATAGTGCCAGCCCAATCAGATTTACTTCCCATAATAACGCCGACTAAACTATTGTGTTTCTGTTTTTTTTGCTTTTTCAATTTTCTTTTTCTCACGTTTGACCCTTCTTTTTGCTTTTTCTACTGCGCTAAATAAATCTTGTTGTGTGCACAAATTTATTGCAACTGGATCTTTAGCGTTCAAATTATTAAAATTCCAATAATTTTTTTTTTTAATTGAATTTACTGTATTTGTTGTGCTTCCAACTAGTTTTGCAATTTGTGATTCTTTTAATTCGGGAAAGTTTTTTAATAACCACAAGATAGAGTCAGGCCTATCTTGTCTTTTAGATAATGGGGTATATTTAGGCCTTTTTCTTTCTTGTGTACTTATATCTAATTCTTTTCTATTTAAATTTAAATCTCTAGCTTGATCTTTTGTTGCAAGTTCTATTTCTTCTCTTGTTAGTTGACCAGCAATAATAGGATTATAGGCTTTGATTCCTTTTGCAACTTCTCCATCAGCGATTCCTTGAACTTCAACTTCATGCAATTTGCAAAAATTTGCAATTTGTTTAAAAGACAACGAAGTATTTTCAACCAACCAAACCGCAGTTGCTTTTGGCATTAATGGAGTATCGCTCATTTTTTTAATATTTTTGCTTTAAAGTTTTGAAACTTTTTATTAAATTTACTAACTCTTCCTTTATCCAAAATTTTTTGTTTACCACCAGTCCAAGCAGAATGAGATTTTGGGTCTATTTCTAGTTTTAAAACATCTCCTTCTTTTCCCCAAGTTGATTTTGTTTCAAATTGAGTTCCATCAGTCATTTCGACTTTTATTTTGTGATAATTTGGATGTATATTTTTTTTCATAAATTAAACAGTCTTATAACAAAAGTTAAAAATAAAACAAACAAAACTTATACTTTAAGTTTTTAAAAGATTAACTAAGTCCTTATTTATATAGGAATTTGTAGCAATAATGTTTTTTTTTTCAACAAATTCTTTTGTTCCTGAAAAATCTGAAATAATTCCACCTGCTTCTCTAACTATAATAAGTCCCGCAGCAACATCCCAGTAATTCAAATTTCTTTGAAAAAAACCATCAGCTCTTCCAGCAGCTATGTAGGCCATATCAAGGGCGGCGCTTCCCATTTTTCTTAAAGGAGATGTTATTGTATTAGAAATTTTTTCATATTCTTGAAGAGAAATTTGTTTGTTATTAGATTTTGAACTAGGACCGCCAGTAAGCAACATGCAATCTTTGATAGTTTTTCTCTTAGAGACTCTTATTTTTTGGTTATTCAAAAAAGCTCCTTGATTTTTTTCAGCAAAAAACAGCTCATCCTTGATCGGATCATATATTGCTCCACAAACTATTTCTTTTTCTTTTTCAAGAGCAACTGAGATTGCAAAATGAGGAATGCCATGTAAGAAATTTAAAGTTCCATCTATTGGATCTATAATCCATTTGTAATTTTTATTTTTTTTATCAATTTTACCAATTTCTTCACTTAAAAAAGAATAATCTGGTCGAGCTTTTTCTAATTCCCTAATTAATGTTTTTTCAACTTTTTTATCTGCGCTGGATACAAAATCCGAAGGACCTTTAATTGAAACTTGCAGATTTTCGATTTCACCAAAGTCTCTTATAAGAGATTTAGAAGCTTTTTCACATGCTTTTATAATTACATTTAAATTTGCTGAGATTGATTTCATTATTTTGCTTTTTTTATATATTCTAATGTTCTTGTATCAATAAAAACTTCTTCATCTGATTCAATAAAAGGAGGAACCATAACTTTTACATTATTCTGTATCGTTGCAGGTTTAAAAGAAGAAGATGCTGTTTGACGTTTTATCGCCACATCTGTGTTTAGAATTTTGTATGAGATTGAGATTGGCAATTCTAAATTAATTGGATTATCTTCAAAAAAATTAATCTTAACTTGAATATTTTCTTTTAGTAGCTTTGATTTTGCTCCAATTTTTTCTTTATTAATTGATATTTGTTCAAAAGTTTTGTTGTCAATAAAATGACATGAGTTTTCATCTTCAAACAAAAAATTATAATCTTTTTCGTCTAAAATCACTTTTTCTACATTATCGCTAGATCGAAATCTTTCATTTAGTTTTGTATTTTTGTTGATGCTTTTAAGTTCAACTTGATTAAAGGCACCACCTTTACCAGGTTTTACATGCTGTGTTTTCAAAACTTCCCATAGATCATTATCATGTTCTATGATCATTCCAGGTTTAATTTCATTTCCTAATATTTTCATTATACTTTTAACTTTTTAATGGCTAAAACAGGATTTAATTTTCTATTATTCCAAATATAATTTGAGCAAGCAATAAAGTTAGCTCCATTTCTTAAAATTTTTTTATAATTGAAATTGTCTATTCCGCCTATTGCAACGATCGGCATATTAATTTTTTTTTTTGCCCAACGCAATATCGTAATATTTGCTTTGTACAAAGTTTTTTTAGTATTTGATCTAAAAAACGATCCAAAAGCAACATAATCAGCACCTTCTCTTTTTGCTTTTAATGCCAGAACTTTTGAATTATGACAAGTTACACCAATAATTTTATTTTCCCCTAATATTTTTCTGCTTTTTTTAAAATTTAAATCTTTTTGACCAATGTGACAACCATCTGCATTAATTTTTTTAGCTATGAAAGGATTATCATTTATTATCAATTTAACATTATTCCTCTTTGTAATTTTTTTAATTTTTTTTGCTATATTTATAAGTTTTTTAGTTTTTAAATTTTTTAATCTAATTTGGAAAAATGTAACTCTTCTTGTTTTTAAAACATTATTAAGATTTTTATAAAATATTTTTTCATCTATTTTTGGTGGAGAAATTAAATAAATAAATCTTTTCAATTTATTTTAAACTGATAATTGATTTTCTAAGTCTTGCTTCCATTCGGAGACAGTTGAAAGGCTATTCATTTTTGATCTATGATTAAATATTTTTTGTGTGGTATTTACGTCAGCTATATCTTTTGACCAATTTTTAAGAGCACTTTGTTGCAAGGCTCTACCGTATGAAAAACTCATAACAAAGTTTGTATCATTAATTTTATTAATTTCATTTAAATTTTTCGTTGCTTCAACTTCAGTTTGCCCGCCTGATAAAAATGCGACTCCAGGAACTTCAGCAGGAACATTTTCCTTTAAGCATTTGACAGTCATTTTTGCTATTTCAAAAGAATCATTTTTACTTTCAGATTTATTTCCTGGTAGAATCATATTTGGTTTTAATATAGTTCCTTTAAGATTTACATTATGCAAAACTAATTCTTTGTAACATTCCTTTAAAACTTTAGCTGTTACATCATAACACTTGTTAATATCATGTGAGCCGTCCATTAACACTTCAGGCTCAACTATAGGAACCATGTTTGTTTCTTGTACCAATGCGGCATACCTTGCAAGGGAGTGTGCATTTGATTTAATTGCTAATTCAGATGGGTATTTTTTTGAAATATTGTATACAGCTCTCCATTTTGTAAATCTTGCGCCTAATTTAAAATACTCCGCAAGTCTTTCTCTTAAACCATCTAAACCTTCAGTAACTTTTTCTTCAGGAGATCCAGCAAGTTTTTTTGCACCAGTATCAACTTTAATTCCCGGAACAGATCCTGCGGCAATAATTAAATCACATATGCTTTTGCCTGATGAACATTTCTGTTTTATTGTTTCATCATAAAGTATTACTCCGCCAATATAACTTTTCATGCCTTCAGAAGAAAATAAAGTTTCTCTAAATTTAAGTCTATTTTCAATTGTAGATTCAACATTTACACTAGATAGTCTTTTGGTCATGGTACCTGTACTTTCATCAGCAGCAAGTATTCCCTTTCCTTTGGCTAAAATTTTTTTTGCAATTTTTTCTATTTCACTCATATTTTTTTAATTTATTCTAAAGCTTTTATACCAGGTAAAACTTTTCCTTCAAGAAATTCTAAAAAAGCTCCACCAGCAGTTGAAACAAAATTAAAATCTTTCATCATTTTATATTTGTTTATTATTGCTACTGTATCTCCACCACCGGCCACTGAATAAATTTTATTCTTTTTTGTATTTTCAGATATTTTTTTTGCAATTTCCAAACTTCCTTTTTCAAAATTTGAATTTTCAAAGTAACCAGCGGGCCCATTCCACAAAACAGTTTTTGAACTATCTATTGTTTTATTTATTTTTTCTGTTGTTATAGGCCCAATATCAAGTATCATTTCGTCTTCTTCAACTTTATCTAAACTTTTTAAACTGCCTTTTCCATCTACGTTTTTTCCTATTATTACATCTTCTGGAATCAATATTTTGCAGTTAAATTTTTGAGAATAACTGAATATTTCTTTTACAATTTGATCAAAATTTTTCTCATATATTGATTTTCCAATTTTTATCCCTTGAAATTTTAAAATATTATTGGCCATACCACCAACAACAACCATATTATCAAATTTTTTTATAAGATTCTTTATAACCCCTATTTTTGTTGAAATTTTTGATCCACCTATAATGCATGTAATGGGTTTTTCTATTTGTGATGTAATTTTTTTTAATGCATTAATTTCAGAATTAAGTTGGATTCCTGAAAATGATGGAAGTAAACTTGCAATTTCTACTACCGAAGCATGTGATCTGTGTGAACAAGAAAAAGCATCATTAACATAAATTTCACCAAAACTAGCAAGTTTTTTTGCAAATTCTTTATTGTTTTTTTCTTCCCCTTCATAAAATCTAAGATTTTCAAGCATAACAATATTTTCTTTTTCGGTCGTAAATATATTTTTGTTACTGAGAGTTTTTAAATCTTTATCAATAAAAGAAACTTTTTCATTAATTTTTTTGCTAATGATTTCGCAAATTGGTTTTAGGGATAAAGAACTTACTTTTTTACCTTTAGGTCGACCAACATGTGAAATAATTATTATCTTTGAATTTTTTTTTAATAAAAATTGAATTGTTGGTATTATTTTATCAATTCGATTAGTATCTGTAATTTTTCCATTTTTTAAGGGAACATTTAAATCTAATCTTAGAAGAATCTTTTTTTTGCTTAGATTAATTTTATTACTTTGGATACTTTCCATTAGTAATTTTTATCGATATATTCTACAAGATCACACATTCTATTTGAAAAACCCCACTCATTATCATACCAAGCAGATATTTTTCCCATATCTTTTCCCACAACGCTTGTTAAATGTGAATCAATTATCGAAGAAAATGGACTATGATTGAAATCAACTGAAACTAATTTTTCTTTTGTGACATCAATTATTCCTTTAAGTGATTTCTTTGATTCTTCAATTAAAACATTGTTGATTTTTTCAATAGAAATTTCTTTTTTTGTAAAAAACACAAATTCGACTAGCGAAACATTTGGTGTTGGAACTCTCATAGCAATGCCTTCAATTTTATTTTTTAGAGAAGGAATAATTTCACCAATGGTTTTAGAAGCCCCTGTTGATGTTGGAACTATGGATTGACTTGCAGATCTAGCTCTTCTTGGATCTTTATGAGAATTATCTAAAATTCTTTGATCAGTTGTAAAAGCATGAATTGTAATCATAAAACCTTTTTGAATTTCAAAAGCATTATTCAAAACATAGGTTACAGGCACTAAACAGTTTGTAGTGCAAGATGCAACGGAAATTATTTTATCTTTTTTTTCTAAGATTTTTTCATTTACTCCAAATACAATTGTTTTGTCAGCATTTTTGCAAGGGGCTGATACAATTACTTTTTTTGCTCCACCTTTAATATGTTTTAAACATTTTTCTTTAGAATTAAATTTACCGGTACATTCAAAAACATAATCAACGCCAAATTTTTTCCAATCAATCGAGGCAATATCTGATTCTTGTGAAAAAGATATTTTTTTTTCATTAATTGTTAAACTATTTTTGTCATATTTTAAATCTGCATCAAATTTTCCATGTATAGAATCGTGTTTTAAAAGCAGGCAACTTGTTTCAAGATTTGATCTATTATTTATATGTTTAATTTCTATATTTTTATTTTTGTTTTCTATAATAGATCTAACGATCATCCTCCCAATTCTGCCCAAACCGTTAATTCCAATTTTTATAGTCATGATTTATTTAATTTATCATTTCCTTAATTTTTTTTACAATTTTGTCGGCTGTTAAATTAAAATGTTCATATATTGCTTTATAAGGAGCGCTTTTACCAAAATCATCTATCCCAAAAGCCAATCCTTTTTCTCCAATATATTTTGCCCAACAATTTGTTGATCCAGCTTCAATTGATATTGTAAACTTTGTTTCATTTAAAATTTTTCTTTTATAGCTATCTGGCTGTTTGTCAAATAGCTCTTGAGACGGACAAGATATAACTTTTGAATGAGTGTTTTCTGTGGCTAATTTATGACTAACTTCGTTTGCCAAATTTACTTCAGAACCACTTGCTATTATTGTTAATTGTATTTCTTGATTAGTTCTTGATAATTCATATGCTCCCAACGAACATTTATTTTCTTTAGAGTATTCTTTTCTAACGGGATTAAGTTTTTGTCTAGTTAAAGCTAACACACTTGGGGTATCTGAACTTTCCAAAGCTAATTGCCAACATTCTAATGTTTCAGTTGTGTCAGCTGGTCTGAAAACATTTAAATTCGGGACAGATCTTAAACTAGATAGTTGTTCTATAGGTTGATGGGTTGGACCATCTTCTCCAAGACCTATAGAGTCATGCGTCATAATATAGATGACTTTTTGCTTCATTAGTGCGGCTAAACGTATAGATGGTTTACAATAATCGCTAAAGATTAGGAAAGTTCCACCATAAGGAATCAGACCACTATGTAATGCTATACCATTCATTATACCGCACATCGCATGTTCTCTAACTCCATAATGAATGTAGTTTCCTTTAAAGTTACCTGGTTTAATAATTCTATGGTTTTTGGTTTTGGTATTATTTGAGCCAGTCAAATCTGCAGAACCACCAATTAATGCTTCATTTTTTTCCATTAAAATAGTTAAAATTTGCTCAGATGATTTTCTTGTTGCGACAGATTTTAAGTTTTTAATGATATTTTGTTTTTCATTTGCAAGAATATTTTTTATTTCATTTTTAAAAGTTTTTTCTACAAGAGTTTTTTTCTTGTTATAATTTTTTTTCCATTTTTCTTCTTCTTTTATCCCTTTGCTTCCAATTTTTTTCCATTCATCTAAAATTTCACTTGGAATTTTGAAAGGCTCATGTTTCCATTTTAATTTTTTTCTAACCAAATTTATTTCATTTTCACCCAATGCACTTCCATGAGCAGATGCAGTTCCAGATTTATTTGGAGAACCAAAACCTATCGTAGTTTTGCAAGAAATTGTTGTAGGTTTTTTTGCTTTTGTAGCTTTTTTAAGAGCCTTATATATTTGTTTTTCGTTATGTCCATCAACCTCAATATAATTCCATCCATAGCTTTCAAATCTTTTTTTAAAATTATCAGATACAGCAAGACTTGTTGGGCCATCAATCGAAATTGAATTATTATCAAATAACATTATTAAGTTTTTTAATTTTAGATGACCCGCGAGACTTAAAGCTTCGTGACTTATTCCTTCCATTAAACAACCATCTCCAGCCAAAACATAAGTTTTATGACTGCAAATATTTTTTCCAAATTTTTTATTTAGTATTTCTTCTGCCAATGCCAAACCAACTGCATTTGCAATGCCCTGTCCAAGCGGTCCAGTGGTTGTTTCGATCCCAGTATTTGGATGATATTCTGGATGACCAGCACAAATAGAATCTAGTTGTCTAAAGTTTTTAATATCTTCTAGAGATATGCTTTTATAGCCAGTTAAATATAGCAAAGAGTAAAGAAGCATTGATCCATGACCGGCAGACAGCACAAACCTATCTCTATTCATCCAGTTTGGATTTTTAGGATTAAACTTTAGGTAGTATTTAAATAGAACAGTGACAACATCTGCCATACCCATTGGCATTCCAGGATGTCCAGAATTTGCTTTTTCTACAGCGTCAATAGATAAAAAACGAATGGCGTTTGATAATTCTTTTAAACGATTGTTCACATTAAAACCTATATAGACTCGGGTTATTCAAATCAATATTATGATATTGTTTATAAATGAAAAATTTAGAAGAAAAAGAAAAAAGATTAGATTCTGCATTGTCTAGGCTAAATGGTTTAAAACTAAGCAAGGACAATTTGACTGAACAAATGTTAACCTTGGAGAATCAAAAAAATCAATTAGAAATTGAAAAAGAAGAACTAGAAAAAAAATTTTTAGATCTCGGCAAAGATCATGAAAATTTGAAAAGCCAATTGGAAAAAACCAACCTAGAATTAAAAGAAAAATTTCAAAATCAAAATAAATTTTTTGAAAAAGCGGATGAATTAAACCAAGAAACAGAAAATTTAATAGAGGAAATAGATGAATGGCAAACGTAAATATTAAATTTAATGGAAAAGATTATCTTCTTTCATGTGACGACGGCCAAGAAGAAAATTTAAAAGAACTTTCAGAATATTTAAGTGTTAGATTTGAAACATTAAAAAATGACTTGGGAAATATGGGAGAAAACAAGCTTCTTCTAATTTCTTCCATTAAAATTATTGATGAATACTTTGATTTGAAAAAAAAAATTGACAATAAGAAAACAGAGTTTCAAAATTTATCTGAGAAATTTAAGGAATTAAAATCATTGGTCATAGATTATAAAAAAGATAAAGATAAGGAAATTAATAAACTGAAAGAAGACCTTGAAAAATTCAAACTCCTTGTTGATAAAAATCAAAAACAATATGAAGAAATGTTAGAAAAAACTGCTAATTCGATTGAAAATTTTATTGAAATTTCATCAAAAGATAATCCAC
>CACKTW010000015.1 GCA_902603215.1 uncultured Pelagibacteraceae bacterium | reverse complement strand
AATTAAAATAAAAAAAGAAGTTGTGCCTATAGGAATGAAGATGTCTTCTATAAAAAATTTAGATAATTATGTTACTCCAAAAAAATGGAATAAATTATTAAAAGAAAAAAATATTAAAATTATAGATACAAGAAAACCATTTGAATATAGCGTTGGTACATTTAAAGGTTCAATCAACCCAAAAGTTGAGAATTTTAGAGACTTTCCAAAATATTTAAAGAAAGTAAAAAATGATAATAAAATTGCAATTTTCTGCACTGGTGGAATTAGATGTGAAAAAGCTTCGTTTTATCTAAGAAAAAAAGGTTTTAATAATGTTTATCAATTAAAAGGTGGAATTCTTAATTATCTAAAAAATATTGATAAAAAAAAAAGTTTATGGAAAGGAGAGTGTTATGTTTTTGATAACAGGATTTCTGTTAAACATAAATTAAAGCAAGGCACATATTCAATGTGTAGTGGTTGCAGAAAACCTATTTCTTTAGAAGAGAAAAAATCTAGGAAATATGTTGAAGGCATATCATGCCCAAAATGCTATGATTATTTAACAGATAGTCAAAAATCTAGATTTGCAATGAGGCAAAAACAAATTTTAATTGCAAAAAAAATAGGAAAAAAACATATTTTTCAAAAAGAATATTAATTTATTCTTGAAACTCCAAAAATGAATTTACTAAAAGACAAAATACCAAAATTAGTAAGAAAACTTGCCTTACCAGCAAGTGTTGGAATGCTTTTTCAAACATTGTACAATGTTGTTGATACTTTTTATGCAGGAAAAATATCTCCCGAAGCACTTTCAGCATTAAGCAAATCATTTCCCCTTTATTTTATTATAGTTGCAACATCTATAGGTGTAACAGTTGCCGGAACTTCATTAATTGCCAATAGTATTGGTGAGAATGATAAAAATAAAGTTCTAAATTATTTCACGCATATAGTTTTATATGGAATTGTAATTTCTATATTTATTACCTATCTTGGATTAAATTATTCAGAAAGATTATTTTATTTAATGTCCTCAACTAACGAGGTTACTAAATTAGGTCTTGAATATATAAATGTTATTTATTCAGGTTCAATTATTTTTATTTCAGTTGTGGCTTTTAATTCTCTATTGCATGCTGAGGGTGATACAAAAACTTACAGGAATGTTTTAATTTTATCTTTTTTTCTTAATATTATTTTAAATCCTATTTTTATTTTTGGATTTTTATTTATTCCTCCAATGGGAGTAAAAGGAATAGGTGTAGCAACAATAATAGCACAGTTAGTCTCATTTATTGTTGTATTAATTAAAGTTTTAAAAAATAGTAGAGTTAAACAAATAACTAAAGAATTTTTTTTACCTAAATTTTTCTATTTTAAAAATATTTTTTTTCAATCTATGCCAATAACTTTGGCAATTTGCGGTTATGCTTTCGCAGCTACTATTATTTATACTTATGTAGGTATCTCAGGTGAATATGCTGTCGCTGGATATGGGGCAGGGACTCGAATTGAACAAGTTTTGTTATTACCTGTTTTAGGTATTAATACTGCAATTATATCAATAATTGCTCAAAACTTTGGAGCAAAATATTTTGACAGAATAAAAGAAACTTATTTAACAGCAATAAAATATGCTTTTTTTATAATGGTTTTTTCTGGAACAATAATTTTTTTATCAGCAGATGTAATAACAAGCATATTTTCAAGTGATCCCGTAGTTATAGATTATGGATCAAGATATTTAAAAATCTCTGCATTTGTTTTACCCGTTTATCCAATTTTTTTTATTTCCAATGGTTTTTTTATGGCTTTAAAAAAATCAGAAAATGCTTTGATTATTAATATTTTTAGGAATGTATTTATTCCTATTTTGGTATTTTGCTTGTCAAAATATCTAAGAGTAGATTTTAATATTTTCTTTTGGCTATGGGTAATATTTAATTGGACTTTTTCTCTGATGTTGTTGACGTTTGTTCTTTATTATTTAAAAAATAAATTAGAGAAACTTGGCACCGTCATTCATCCATGACCATAGATGATTTGAGAAAGATCTTCTAACAAATAAATTAATATTATCAATATTTTTATGATGAATTATAACATCTATATGATTTAAAACTGTTTGTATTACTTGGTCTTTTTCTTTTTTGAATTTATCAAAATTAAACGGACAGCTTGAAGCCAAAAGTTCATAAATATTTTTTCCTACATATAGTTATACCATCACCTAATGGTAAAATTGTTTTTTCAACTCTATTATCTTTTTTCACAAAAGAATTAAAATCTCTAATTGATATTGTAATTCTATCATTTTTATTTGGGTTTGACACATCACCTTTCCACAAAACATTATCTATTATTATCAATCCATTTTTATTTAAAAGTTGAAATGATAAATTATAATAATTAATATAATTTTCTTTATCAGCATCTATAAAAATAAGATCATAAGTTTTTTTCTCATTTATTAAATTTTTCATTGATTCTAAAGCATTATTTAAAATTATTTCAATTTTGTTATCTAAATTTGCTTTTTTAAAATATAATTCAGCTTTTTTTGATGTTTCTTTATTTTTATCAAGTGTAACTAGCTTCCCATCCTTCGGTAAGGCTAAGGCCATAGAAAGAGTGCTTAGCCCTGTAAATGTACCAATTTCCAAAATGTTTTTTATTTTAGCTGTTTTGATAATTAGTTGTAAAAAATAACATTGAGAAATAGCAATTTGCATTCTTTTAACATCACCTAGGCTTTCATTATGAATGATTATTTCTTTTTGAATTGAATTTAAATCACAACTATGATCAGAAATATATTTTTCAATTTTTTCATTAATCTCAATATTTTTACCCATTGTTATTTTAATTTATCTTTTAATATATCGTTCACTAGTTTGGGATTAGCTTTTCCATCTGAGATTTTCATAACCTGACCAACAAAAAAACCAAATAGTTTTTCTTTTCCAGATTTATATTGAGCTACTTTATCTTCGTTTTTTGACAATACATTCAAAATCATTTTTTCTAATTCTTTTGGATCGCTTTGCTGTATTAAACCTTCTTTTTCAACAATTTTTTGTGGATCTTTATCGTTAATTTGCATTTTTTCAAAAACATCTTTTGCAATTTTTCCTGAAATTTTTCCTGAAGTAATCATTTTAATTAATGCAGATAAATTTTTTGCACTAACTGAAAATTCAGAAATAGAAAGATTTTTTTTATTTAAAGCAGCAAACAATTCTACAGTGATCCAATTGGTTGCTATTTTTTTATCACATTCTTTAATCACTTCTTCGTAATAATCTGAAATTTCTTTTTCAGAAACTAAAATATTAGCTTCATATCCGGACAAATTATGTTCTTTTATAAACCTTTCTTTCTTTTGATCTGGCAATTCAGGTAGTTCTTTTTTTAATTTATCAATTAAATTTTGTTCCAAGTTAAGTGGTAGTAAATCAGGATCTGGAAAATATCTGTAGTCATGTGCGTCTTCTTTAGATCGCATTGATCTTGTAATGTTTTTTTTTGTATCAAATAACCTTGTTTCTTGATCTACTTTCTTGTTAGATTCTAGTAATTCAACTTGTCTTTTTGATTCATATTCAATTGCCATTTGCATAAACCTAATTGAGTTTACATTTTTTATTTCACATCTTGTTCCGAGTTTTTTGTCTCCAATTTTTCTTACTGAAACATTGACATCTGCTCTTAATGAACCTTCCTGCATATTCCCATCACAAGTACCTAGATATCTCATGATAGATCTCAATTTTTTGATATAAACATTTACTTCTTCTGGAGATCTCAAATCTGGCTTGCTAACAATTTCCATTAAAGCAACACCAGATCTATTAAGATCAACGTATGAATTATTAAGATCCATATCGTGAATACTTTTTCCAGCATCTTGTTCAAGATGAAGTCTTTCAATTCCAATTTTTTTAGTACCATATGGCATATCAAGTGTAACCTCACCCTCCCCAATTATTGGGTTTTTGTATTGTGAAATTTGATAACCTTGTGGTAAATCAGCATAAAAATAATTTTTTCTATCAAAAACTGAATTTAAATTTATTTTAGCCTTTAAACCTAGTCCTGTTTTAATACTTTGTTCTACACAAAATTGATTTATGACTGGAAGCATTCCAGGAAACGCTGAATCAACTAAGCTAACTTGAGTGTTGGGCTCGGCTCCAAATTTTGTTGAGGAAGAAGAAAAAAGTTTAGATTTAGATAAAATTTGAGCATGCACTTCTAAGCCTATAATAACTTCCCATCTTCCTTTTTCACCATTTATAAAATAATCAAATTTTTTTTTACTCATCAGCTCCACCAAGCTTTAAAATTTTTTTTAAAATTAGCTCTTTTTTCTATGGCTAATGATAAATTTAAAATTGTTTGTTCATCAAATGCTTTTCCAATAAGTTGTAATCCTAAAGGCAAATTATTTTTATCATAACCTGCTGGAACAGAAATAGCGGGTAACCCAGATAAATTAGCTGGCACTGTAAAAATGTCATTCAAATACATAGAAATTGGATCATCTTTTTTATCTCCTATCTTAAATGCCGAAGTAGGAGTTGAGGGAGTCAATATTGCGTCTACATCATTAAAAGCTTTATTAAAATCACTTTTGATTAATTGTCTAACCTTTTGTGCTTTTAAATAGTAGGCATCGTAATAACCTGATGACAAAACGTAGGTGCCTATTAAAATTCTTCTTTTAACTTCATCTCCAAAACCTTCAGATCTAGTATTTTCATACATTTCAGTTAAATTATTTCCTTTGGCCCTATGTCCATATTTAACTCCATCATATCTTGCTAGATTTGATGATGCCTCAGCTGGAGCAACTATATAATATGTGGCAAGAGCATACATTGTGTGTGGCAAAGAAATATTTTTTATTATTGCTCCTGCATCTTTTAAATAATCAATTCCTTTTCTCCATAAATTATCTATTTCGTTTGGCATGTTATCAACTCTATATTCTTTGGGTATTCCAATTTTTAAACCTTTTACTTTTTCTGTTAGTTGTGAACTATAATTTTCTACTTTGGTATCAATAGATGTAGAATCTTTAGGATCGTAACCTGAAATTGCTTCCAATAACAAAGCACAATCTTGTACATTTTTTGTCATAGGTCCTGCTTGATCTAATGAAGAAGCAAATGCAACTATACCCCATCTGGAACATCTTCCGTAGGTAGGTTTAAGCCCAACTGTTCCTGTAAAAGATGCTGGTTGCCTAATAGACCCTCCTGTATCTGTTCCAATAGTTGCTGGGGTAAGATCAGCAGCCAATGCTGAAGCCGAACCTCCTGATGATCCTCCTGGGACCAATTTTTCTCCATATGGATTTATAACATTTCCAAAAAAACTAGTTTCATTTGATGATCCCATTGCAAATTCATCACAATTTAATTTTCCCAATAAAAAAGCGCCATGGGACCACAAATTATTTGTAACTGTTGATTCGTAAGTAGGAATAAAATTATGTAATATTTTGCTGCCAGCAGTCGTTTTAACATTTTTTGTACAAAATAAATCTTTTACAGCTATTGGTACGCCAGATAATAAACCTTTAAAATCTCCCCTTTTGTCAAATTTTTTTGCTGAACTAATTGCTTCATCAAAACAGTTTGTAATGTATACGTTTAATTTTTTTGATTTTTTAGAATTCTTTATAAATGATTCCGTTACTTCTTCTGAGGTAAAATCTTTTTTTTTAATACCAGAAACAATTTTGCAAAGTGTAAATTCTGAAATATTTGACATGCTATTCAATTACCTTCGGTACCACAAAAAATTCTTCATTTTTTTCTGGAGAATTTTTTAAAATCTGATCTCTTATTTTTCCATCTTTTACTTCGTCATTTCTTGATTTAAGAGAAGCATTTATTATTGATGTAAGAGGTTTTGTTTGATCAGTATTTAACTTATTTAGCTTTTCAATAAACTTAACAATTGAAGATAAATCTTTCGATAAACTGGCAATCTTTTTTTCATCCAATGAAATTCTAGCCAATTTTGATATGTGTTTTAATGTTTTTTTATCGATTGACATTATTGATTTTTTCTAAAATAAACTGCAAATTAACATTATAGTAATAAACTTACAATATGATCTCAATTGAAGAATTTAAAAAAAAAATAGATAAATCATCAAGATTGCTTGGTATTGATCCTGGAAAGAAAAGAGTTGGTATAGCAATTAGTGATTCAAATAAAATAATCGCAATTCCGCTATCTACCTTAAATAAAGATACCTTTGCTATTTTTTTAAAAGAACTTAATAAAATTATTGAGGAATATGATATTAAAGGAATTATAGTAGGCAATCCTTTAAATATGGATGGTTCAAAAAGCTCTTCTACCCAATCAGCAAATGATTTTGCGACACTCATTTCAAAGAAAATATCTTTACCGGTCAGTATGTGGGACGAAAGACTTTCAACTTCAGCTGTTTACAATTTATCAAGCTCACTTGACATAAAACATTCTAAAATTAAGGAAAAAATTGACCAAAATGCAGCTGCATTCATACTTCAAGGGGCAATTGACTATATAAGAAAATAATACTTGCCATAGTTATCCTAAATAGTTATAGAGTTAGTTTTAATGGCTGTATTAAAAAAACTTCAAGCTGTTAAAATTTCTCAAAACCATCTACTTGGTATCCAAAACCTTTCTGTTTCTGACATAAATTTAATTTTAGAAGAGTCTAAGTCATTCGTTAAACTTAATAAAAGCTCTTCAAAAAAATTAGATATTTTAAGAGGTAAAACCCAAATAAATTTATTTTTTGAACCTTCTACTAGAACCCAAAGTTCTTTTGAGTTAGCTGGAAAAAGATTGGGCGCAGATGTTATGTCCATGAATATGAATAACTCTTCTATTAAAAAAGGTGAAACTTTAATTGATACTGCTATGACTTTAAATGCAATGAACCCAGATATTATTGTAATACGCCACCAAGATTCTGGTGCTTCCAATCTTTTAGCACAAAAAGTTAATTGTCCAGTAATTAATGCTGGTGACGGTAAAAGAGAACATCCAACTCAGGCATTATTAGATGCTCTAACAATTATAATTAGAAAAGGAAAAATTAATGGTTTAAGAATTGCTATTTGTGGCGACATTCTCCATTCCAGAGTCGCAAGATCAAATATATATTTATTAAATATGTTAGGTGCTGAAGTTCATTTAATTGCACCCTCAACATTAATGCCAAAAAAAATTGAAAGGCTTGGTGTTAAAATTTTTAATAACATGAATGAAGGCTTGAAAGATTGCGATATTGTAATGATGCTTAGACTACAAAATGAAAGAATGCATGGTTCTTTTCTTGCTTCGACTAGAGAATATTATGAATACTTTGGTTTAACTCCCGATAAATTAGAATTTGCTAAAAATGATGCTTTAATTATGCACCCTGGTCCAATGAATAGAGGTGTTGAAATAGATACCAATCTTGCAGACGACATAAATAAAAGCGTTATTAAAGAACAAGTTGAAATGGGTGTTGCTATAAGAATGGCATGCTTAAAACTTTTTTGTAAATAAATGAAAGAAAAAATAATTATAAATGCAAAAATTATAGACCCAAAAAATAATTTAAATGAAATTGGTGGTCTAATTATTGATGTGAAAGGAAAAATTAAAGCTATTGGAAAAAAAGTAAAAAACAGCAATATTCCAAAAAATGCAGAAGTTTTTGATGCTAAAAAAAAATTATTATTACCTGGAATTGTTGATATGAGGGTTTTTGTTGGAGAGCCTGGATTTGAATATAAAGAAAATTTTAAAACTTTAAGTAAGGCTGCTCTATCAGGTGGAGTGACTTCTGTTGTTTCAATGCCAAATACTTCTCCAGTAATAGACAATGTTTCAATGGTGGATTTTATAAAAAGAAGAGGAAGAGATAAATCCAGTATTAATATATTTCCATCTGCAACTTTAACAAAAAATATTGATGGAAAACGAATGACAGAATTTGGTTTATTAAAAAAAAAAGGAATTGTTGCTTTTACTGATGGAGTTAAAACAATCCAAGATTCTCAAATCATGTCTAGGATTATGGAATATGCCAGTGATATTAATGCATTAATAATTCAACATGCTGAGGATTATAATTTATCTGAAGGTGGTTTAATTAATGATGGTGAAATTTCAACTAGGTTAGGTTTACAAGGAATTCCTTCTATAGCTGAAAAAATAATAGTTGAAAGAGATTTGTCATTATTAGAAGAATATCAATGCAAATATCATATTTCACAAATTTCATCATCCAAAACTGTTGCTGCTATAAGAAAAAATAAAAAAGAAGGAAAAAAATTTTCATGCGGTGTATCAATTAACAATCTTTCTCTAAATGAAAATGACATAGGAGATTTTAAAACATTTCTTAAGTTGTCGCCCCCATTAAGAACAGAGGAAGATAGAGTTGAGCTAGTCAAAGCTCTTGGGGAAGGAATAATTGATGTCATTGTTTCAGATCATAAGCCCGAAGATGAAGAATCTAAAAGGTTAACCTTTGCTCAAGCTGCGACCGGAGCTTCTGGGATAGAAACATTTCTTCCTTTAGCTTTAGAATTATTTCATAATAAGTCGGTTGATCTTGAAACGATAATCTCAGCTATGACTAAAAATCCAGCTAAAATTTTAGGAATAAAAAAAGGAAGTCTTGAGATTGGAAATGATGCAGATTTATGTATTGTTGACTTAAATAAAGCGTGGAAAGTAAAAAAAACAGAACTTTTTTCAAAATCAAAAAATACTCCAATTGAAGATAGAAAAATGCAGGGTCAAGTAATAAGAACCTATGTTGGTGGAGAATTACTTTTTAAAAGAAATTAATGGATTTAATAATTATTTCCTTTTTGTCTTACTTTATTGGATCAATACCATTTGGTTTGATTTTAACAAGAATAGTAGAAAAAAAAGATATAAGGAATATTGGTTCTGGAAATATTGGTGCCACAAATGTATTAAGAACTGGAAATAAAATTTTAGCAATTTTAACTTTGTTTTTAGATGTTGGAAAAGGTTTTTTGTCAGTAATAATTACAAAAAAATTTTTCCCAGAATTTTTAGAATTATCATGTTTGTTAGTTTTTTTAGGCCATGTTTTTCCTATTTGGCTTAAATTTAATGGTGGGAAAGGTGTTGCAACTTTTGTTGGGATACTTGTTGGCCTATCTTTTTATTATGCTTTTTTATTTATAGGAACCTGGCTAATATTAGCATTAATCTTTAAGTATTCTTCTATCTCATCAATCTTTGCTTCATTAACTTTATTTGTTATTACAATGATTAAAGAAACAGCTCTTATCTCAATAGATTCTAATTATGATCAAACAGAAAATTTAAAATTAATATTTTTTATAATCTTGGTAATAATAATTTATGCTCATAGAAGAAATATTTTAAACCTTAAAAAGGGAACTGAACCAAAAATAAAATTATAGAAATTAAGCCAATTTTTATTAAAATTTAAACTTCAATTTGACAAACCAGATAATTTTTGACACTACCTAAGTTAAGGTAATTAAATGAATCTAGTAATCGTTGAAAGTCCTGCTAAAGCTAAAACTATTAACAAATATTTAGGAAATAAATATAAAGTTTTGGCTAGCTATGGACACATTAGAGACCTTCCCTCAAAAAATGGTTCTGTTAATCCAGATGATAATTTTAAGATGGAATGGGAAATTGACAGTTTTTCAAAAAAATATTTAAAAGAAATTGAAGATGCTGCAAAAGAATCTTCTAAAATAATATTAGCCACTGACCCAGATCGTGAAGGAGAAGCCATAGCTTGGCATGTAAAAGAGTTTTTAAATGAAAAAAAAATTCTTAAAGACAAACAAATAGAAAGAGTGGTTTTTAACGAAATAACAAAAAAAGCTGTTACAAATGGAATTGATAACCCAAGGCAAATTGAACCTCTTTTAGTTGATGCATATATGGCTCGAAGAGCTTTAGATTATTTAGTTGGTTTTAATATTTCTCCAATTCTTTGGACAAAATTGCCAGGATCAAAATCGGCGGGCCGTGTTCAATCTGTAGCATTAAAACTTATTACTGAAAGAGAGCATGAGATTGAGGCGTTTAACCCTAAAGAATATTGGTCTCTAAATATTAAATTCAAGGATAAAAATAATAACGGTATTGCTGCAAATATTTTTCAAATTAATTCTAAAAAAATTGAAAAATTCTCTTTTAATAATAAAAATGAAATAAATGAAGCTACCAATCAAATTAAATCAAAAAAATTTACTATTAATGATATTTCAACAAAAATAGTAAACAGAAATCCTTTGGGACCATTCACAACTTCAACTTTGCAACAAGTCTCTTCTGGCAGATTAGGTTTTGGAGCGTCTAGAACAATGCAAATTGCTCAAAAATTATATCAAGGTATTGAAATTGAGGGTGAAACAATTGGATTAATTACTTACATGAGAACAGATGGAACAAACATATCTCAAGATGCTGTATCATCTTTTAGAAAATATATTGATAGTCAGTTTGGAAAAAGTTATTTGCCAAAAGATCCGATAAACTATTCTGGAAAAAAAGCAAAAAATGCTCAAGAAGCACATGAAGCTATAAGACCAACAGATATTTTAAGATCGCCATCTAGTGTTAAAAAACATTTAAGCACTGATCAATTTAAACTTTATGATCTAATATGGAGTCGAGCATTATCTTCTCAAATGGAATCTGCAAAATTTGATAGAAATACAGTAACCATAACTTCTGATGATGGCAATACAATTTGTAAAGCAACTGGTTCTGTAATTAAATTTGATGGATTTTTAAAAATTTATAAACCTGAAAACAAAGATAATGAAGAAAATGTACTTCCTGAAATAATAAAAGGACCAGTTGAAATTGATGAATTTATTGATGAGCAACATTTTACACAACCTCCTCCGAGATATTCAGAAGCAACATTAGTTAAAAAATTAGAAGAACTAGGCATTGGTCGCCCATCAACATACGCAAGCATTATATCTGTTATCTCAACAAGAGGTTATGCTGAAACAATAAATAAAAGATTTCATCCTACAGATAGAGGTAAATTAATAACTGCATTTCTTGAAAAACTTTTCACAAAATATGTTGATTACAATTTTACAGCAGATCTAGAAAATCAGTTAGATGAAATAACTTCTGGCAAAATAGAATGGGTTAATGTTTTGAGTGAGTTTTGGAAAAATTTCAACTCTAATGTTCAATCTGTTAAAGAAAAAAGAACCAGAGAAGTTCTAGATTTATTAAATGACAGCTTGGGAGATTTAATATTTGATAAAAATGAAGAAGGCAAAATTGATAGAAAATGCCCAAATTGTAAAAATGGCGAGTTGAGTCTAAAAAATAGTTTTAGAGGTGGTGCTTTTATTGGCTGTTCAAGTTATCCTGATTGTAAATTTACAAGACCTTTATCAAAATCAAAAGCTGCTCAACAAAATTCTTTAGTTGAACCTATTTTGTTGGGTAAGCATGAAAATGGCAAAGATATTTATCTAAAAAATGGTAGGTTTGGCCCATATCTTCAGTATGAAGTTGCGTTAGAAGAAATAAGTCAAACAAAAATTAAAAAAAAGAAAAAAAAAGAAAATCAAAACTTTAAAAATGTATCTGTTCCGAAAGGATTAGCTTTAGAATCTATAGATCTTGAAAAAGCAAAATATTTATGTTCCTTGCCTAAAATCCTTGGGTTACATCCCAATATTCAAAAAGACATAACGGTAAACACTGGAAGATTTGGCCCATATCTAAAATGCGATAACAAATCTGCAAGATTGGAAAGTGTTGAAGATATTTTTACAATAGGATTGAATCGTGCAATTACTATGATTTCTGAATCTAAACCTGGAAGAATATCCTCTTCAATGATAAAAGATCTTGGAGAACATCCGGAGGACAAAAAACCCGTGAGAATAATGAAAGGGCAATATGGACCTTATATTAAATATAAATCTTTAAATGCAACGATTCCAGAAGAAAAAGATCCAAATGAAATTACAATGGAAGAGGCATTAATCTTGATTGAGAAAAGAAAAGAATATGATAAGACAAAGAAAAAAAAGAGAAAATGACAATAGAAAATAAATTAAAAGAATTAAAAATTACAATTCCAAATGCACCTGATCCTGTCGGAGCCTATGTGGCTTTTAAAAAAACTGGAAAACTTTTGTATATCTCTGGACAAATTTCTATTGACGATAAGGGAAATTTTATTAAAGGAAAATTAGGAAAAGATATTAGCATTGAAGAAGGACAAAAAGCAGCAAGATTTTGTGCATTAAATATCATGGCTCAAGCTAAGAAAGCCTGTGATGGAGATTTAGAAAAAATTTCTGGATGTATAAAGTTAACAGGATTTGTAAATTCTGTTGAAAACTTTACTGACCAACCAAAAGTAATTAATGGTGCTTCAGATTTAATATCTGAAGTTTTTGGAGATATTGGAAAACATACAAGAGCAGCTGTGAGCACAAATTCTCTTCCTTTGGGTGTTGCGGTTGAAGTAGATGCTGTATTTGAATTAAAATAACCTATCTTCCAACAGAAAAATAGTTAATTTTTTTTTGTTTCATTTTAGCTGAAGAATAAATATTTCGCATATCGTAAATTTTAAAATTGTTTTTCTTTACTAAGTTTTTGAAGTCAAGCGATTTAAATTCATTCCATTCTGTATGAATTATAATTAAATCAGTTTTTAGACATGCTTCCTGAATATTTTTACAAAATTTAACTTTTTTATTTATTTCTTTCTTTTTTCCTGACGGATCATAGTATCTTAATTTTGCACCTTTCTTCAAAAAAACTGGGATCATTTTTAAACACATTGACTCTCGCATATCGTCAGTATTTGCTTTAAAGGTAACACCTAAAAAGGTAATTGTTTTATTTTTTATTTTGTTTTTCATAATTTGAAAGGTTCTTTTTTTGAATAAATTTCTTCTATTTTCGTTAGATTTGATTGTAGATTTAATGATAGAAAGATTTGATTTATATTGATCTGCAATTATTGCTATTGCTTTAGTATCTTTTGGAAAACATGAACCACCATATGCTGGCCCGGCTCTTAAAAATCTTGTGCCTATTCTTTTATCAAGCCCCATTCCTATAGAAATGTCTTCAACATTAACGCCAATTTTTTCACATAAATTTGATATCTCATTTATATAAGTAATTTTGGTTGCTAAAAAAGCATTTGAGGCATATTTGATCAACTCTGCTGCTCTTCTTGAAGTATTTAAATATTTTGCACCTTTGTTAACCAAGGGTTCATATAGGTTTTTTAATACTCTGTTAACTTTCTTGTTTTGTGTACCAATTACAATTCTATCTGGATAAATAAAATCTCTTATTGCTTCTCCTTCTCTTAAAAACTCTGGATTAGAAACTATTTCAAATTTTTTTTTATTTACTTTTTTAGCAATAATTTTTTCAATCTTATCTCCTGTTGTTACTGGCACTGTTGATTTTGTAACTATTATTTTAAATTTCTTAATATTTTTTTTAATGTCATTTGCAACTCTGTATACATGAGTAAGATCTGCAGAATTATTTTTTTTACTGGTTGGGGTGCCGACACAAATAAATATAATATCAGAAGATTCGATTGCTTTATTTATATCCGTAGAAAAAGAAATTCTTCCAAATTTAAAATTTCTTTTTAACATTTCATCTAGGCCAGGTTCATAAATTGGTACCCTGCCCTTATTTAATAAATTTATTTTATCTTTGTCTTTGTCAACACAAACAACCTGATTTCCTAAATCAGAAAAACAAACTCCGCTAACAAGGCCAACGTAACCTGTTCCAATCATGCATAAGTTCATATTTTAGAAATCTCTTTTGATGAATTAATGTAGCCTGTCATTGTTCCGCAATCTAAATATCTTCCTAAAAAATTATGTCCAAAAAAAGTTTCATTTTTTTTTATTAATTTTTTAATGGCATCTGTTATATGAATTTCTCCACCCTGACCTTTTCTTTGTTTTTCAAGTAAAGTAAAAATTTTTTTTGGCAAGATATATCTTCCTATGATTGCATGCCTAGATGGTGCTTTTGATATTTTTGGTTTTTCAATAACATCTTCAATTAAAAAACTGTTTTTGGTAATAAATTTTTTAATTTTAAAAATTCCCCATCTGGAAACTTCTTTTTTATTAACTTTTTTAGATGCTATAATTGAACTTTTATATTTTTTATGTAACTTGATCATTTCAAGTGAACAGTTTTTGTAAATAATTAAATCATCTGGCAATAACATTAAAAAATGTGATGATTTAATAAAATTTTTACATTTTAAAACTGCATCACCAGTTCCCAATGGTTTGTTTTGATAAACAAACTTAATCATTTTTTTATATTTTTTAATTTTTTTATATTCAAATTTTATTCTTTTATCTTTTTTCTTTTTTTTTATAATTTTTTTATAAAAAGAATCTTTATAAAAATAGTTTTTAATATTTCTTTTTTTATCTGAAATTATAAAAATAACTTTTTGTATCCCCGCTTCTATACATTCTTGCAAAATATATTCGATAGCAGGCTTTCCATTTATTGGTAATAATTCCTTTGGAATAACACTTGTAATTGGCAATAATCTAGTTCCAAGTCCTGCAAGCGGTATAATAGCCTGTTTGATCATTGCTATCTTTTACATATAATATTCAAAATTTACAAATGAAAATAATTTCAAATAAAAAAAAACTTCTAGATCTCATAAGTTTTGAAAATAATTTAGGCTTAGTGCCAACAATGGGTGCTATTCATAAAGGTCATATTTCCTTGATTAAAAAGAGTGTTTCAATATGTAAAAAAACGATAGTTACTATTTATGTTAACAAACCTCAATTTAATCGAAGTATTGATTTTACAAAGTATCCAAGGAACTTAAAAAAAGATATCAAACTTTTAAAGAATCAAAAAGTAGACTATCTTTATTTACCAAGCGATAAACAAATATATTCTACTCCGCCTAATAAAAAAATAAAGATAGATTCTCTATACAAAAAACTATGTGGAAAAATGAGGCCTGGACACTTTCAATCTGTGGCTGATGTTGTAAACAGGTTAATTAAAATTATTTCTCCAAACAAAATTTTTTTTGGTGAAAAAGATATGCAACAATTAAAAATAATTCAAAGCTTTGTAAAAAAAAATCATAAATCAATTAAAGTTATAGGATGTAAAACTATTAGAGAAAAAAATGGAATGCCATATTCTTCTAGAAATTTTTTACTTTCAAAATTAGAACGTTTAATAGCTTCAAAAGTTTATAAGTTTCTTTTAAAAAATAAAAATAAATTGATTAAAAAAAGATCCTATTTGAAAGATTGTAAATACAAGATTAAAAAATTTGGAGTAGACAAAATTGATTATTTAGAAATTATTGATATTAATAAAATGATTAAACCGTATAAGAATAAGAAAAAATTAAGAATTTTTATTGCTTATTTTTTAGGTTCAACAAGATTAATAGATAATTTTTAATTAAAAAAATAATAAAGCTCCCAAACCTAAAAAAGACAGAAAGCCAATAACATCTGTAATTGTTGTCACAAAAACACTTGAAGCAATTGCCGGGTCAATTTTGAATTTTTTTAAAGAAATAGGAACTAATATTCCAAATAAACCAGCAACTATCATATTTAATATCATCGATATAGATATTAATATTGAAAGATTCATATCTTTAAACCACAATTGTACAATCAATCCTGTTATAACTGCAAAAATTATTCCATTTAAAATACCAATAACAAATTCTTTGGAGATTATTTTTCCAAAATTATCTGAAGAAAGTTCTTTGGTAGCTAATGCTCTAATAGTAACAGCCAATGTTTGCATTCCTGCATTGCCTCCCATTGAGGCAACAATTGGCATGAGAAAAGCTAAAGCGACCATTTGTTCTATCGTAGCACCAAATATGCTTATAACCCAAGTTGCTAATAATGCGGTAAATAAATTTAATAAAAGCCAATTAAATCTTCTCTTAGTTTTTTTTAAAACACTGTCAGTAATCTCTTCGTCTCCAACCCCGGCAAGTCTAAGAACATCTTCTTCCGCTTCTTCTTTTACGACAGTTAGAATATCATCACTAGTAATCATTCCTACTAACTTATTGTTTTTATTAACTACTCCAGCAGAATTAAGATTATAATTTTCAAAAGTATGTCCAACTTCTTCTTTGTCCATATTAACAGGGATCAAAACTTGGGTTTCGCTCATTATAGAACTCATTTTTGAATCCCTTGATGCTCTTAAAACTTTTGAAGAAGGTACAGTTCCAATAGGTTTAAAATCACTATCAACAATAAAAATTTCAAGAAAATCTTCTGGCAAATCTTTGCTTTCTCTTAAATAGTCTATTGTTTGACCAACTAACCAATTACTAGGAATTGCTGTAAACTCTCTTTGCATAATTCTAGCTGCTGTATCTTCTGGATAACTTAATCCTTCTTCTAAAATAAAACGATCTTTTGGTGGTAATTTATTTAAAACAGTTTCTTTTTTTTGTTTATCAAGATTTTCTAAAATTTTTAGAGCATTATCTGATTCTAGTTTTTTTAATAATGAAGCAATTGAATCTGTAGATAAAAGTAAAAAAATTTCAGCTTGAACTGACTCATTTAATTCTACAAAAATCTCGGGGTCGATATTAAAACCTTCTAACTCAATTAATTTTGATCTATTTTCTAAAGTTAAATTTTCAATTATATCTGCAGAATCGGCTGGATGGAGCTCTTTTAAAGATTTATCTAAAAAAGCAATATCTTCCTCTTTTAGTTTTTGATTAAATAATTTAATAAACTCTTTATTAAAATCAATATTGACTCTTTTATCTTTTGTTTTTTTTAATAAAGTCATAATTTACCTATTAAATGAACTGGAGAACTATTAATTTAAATAACAATAAATTACAAATTTAAAATGACTATTGAGATTAAAAGAAGCAAAAAAGTAGTAAATTACAATACTGCTATAAAATACCTTGAAAAAAGGGTTGTTGATGTAGCAAACGGTAAAAAACCTGAATTATTATGGTTGTTAGAACATTCGTCTGTATTTACAGCAGGTGTAAGATCAAGGGAAAATGAAATTTTGGATAAATCGCTCAAAATTATAAAAACCTCAAGAGGTGGAAAAATAACATTTCATGGTCCGGGACAAAAAGTTGTTTATTTTGTTTTAAATTTAAATAAAAGAAAAAAAGATATAAGGCAATTAATTAGAAATATCGAAAAATGTATAATTGTAACTTTAAAACATTTTAAAATTAATTCATTTAATGACAAAAAAAATATTGGAATATGGGTAAAATATAATTCTGAAATATTTAAAATTGCTGCTATTGGAATAAAAGTAAAAAAATGGATAGCCTTTCATGGATTTTCTATAAATGTTTCTAACAATCTAGATGTTTATAAAAAAATAATTCCTTGTGGAATAAAAGATAAAAAAATAACAAGTGTAATGCAATTAAAAAAAAAGAAAATTAGGATAGATAATGAAATTATAAAAAATTTTTTAAAAATTTTTAGAAATTTTTAATCTTTTTATGTCTAACATTCTTTCAAAATGTTCTGGAATATTTGCTTTATATTCATATTTTTTATTATTAATCATAAATTTGATTGAATAAGCATGTAACATCAAGTGATTCATATTTTCTTTTTTTGTTTTTGAAAAATTATATTTTATATCGCCATGTATAGGATGATTAATTGTTGCTAATTGTTTTCTGATTTGATGCTTTCTTCCCGTAACAGGATTCAACAATAATAAAGTAGAATTGGTATTTTTATCTAATACTTTAAAATATGTTTTGGCATTTTCTTGGATTTTTCTTTTTTTTTCAAATCTTATTAGGTTACCTTCAAAAACACCTTTTTTTTTATCAAATTCCCCTGAACAAATAGATAGATACAATTTATGAATTTTTCTTATCCTAAATAAAGATGTAAATAACTGGGCATATTTTTTTGTTTTTGCAACCAAAAGAATTCCTGAGGTTTCTTTATCTATTCTATGAACAATATAAGGCTGCTCTTCTTTAAATTTTTTATTTTTACGAAGAATGTCAATTAAATTTTTACCAATCTTTGTTCCACCTTGAACCGCAAGACCAGGTGGTTTATTTATTACGCAAAAATCTTCATTATCTTCTATTATAAAATCATTTGATGATTTTATTTCTTTTTTATTTGGTAAATATTTTTTTTTTTCTTTGTAATTATTTTGTTCAGGTTTAAAATTTACAAAATATACCTTGTCATTATATTTCAATTTATAGGAACTTTTGACTTTTAGTCTATTTACCGTAATATTTTTTTTTCTTAAATTCTTTTCAATAAGACTCTGTGGTATTTTAATTACTTTGTTTTTTATCCACTTATCAATTCTAAAATTTTCAAAATCTTTATCTATTAAATAAATTTCTTCCATTTTAAAAAGAACAAGAAACTTTGATAAGTAAATATCTTATTTTTTAATTTCTTTCAGATTCTCAGATTTTTTTTCAGATTTTTTATCTTTATCTTTTACTTTTTTATCTATTTTTCTTGCAGCAGTATCTCTATCAACCAATTCTATAATTGCTAGGGGAGCATTATCTCCATATCTAAATCCCGCTTTGATAATTCTTGAATAGCCACCTTTTCTAGCTGTATATCTCTTTGATAGGATCTTTGTTACTTTGTTAGTGTTTATTTTATCTTGAAGTTTTGAGAATAAAATTTTCTTATTACTTAAAGTGTCATTTTTTCCTAAAGTAATAACTTTATCTATTTGAGGTTTTAAGACTTTTGCCTTGGGTAAAGTTGTTGTTATTTGCTCATACTTTATTAATGAGTTAAGCATATTTTTTATTAAGCTTTTTCTATGTTCTGATGTTCTATTAAGTTTTCTATAACCAAATTTATGTCTCATTTTAAACTATATTGTTTCTTCAAGTTTTTTTGATAGCTCAGCAATATTATCTGGCGGCCAATTTGGTATTTCCATTCCTAAATAAAGCGACATTGAATTTAAAACCTCTTTAATTTCATTTAATGACTTTCTTCCAAAATTTGGTGTTCTAAGCATTTCTCCTTCGGTTTTTTGAACTAAATCGCCTATATAAATTATGTTATCATTTTTTAAACAATTCATGGATCTTACAGATAATTCTAGTTCATCAACTTTTCTTAATAAATTTTTGTTAAATTCAGGTTCAGTTGATTTTTCTACTGCAGGAACTTCTTTTGGCTCATCAAAATTTACAAACATTGCTAATTGATCTTGAAAAATCCTTGCTGCATACGCAACTGCATCTTCAGCTGATAAAGATCCATTTGTTTCTATTTCCATAATTAATTTATCGTAATCTAATGCTTTACCTTCTCTAGCGGTACTAACTGAATAAGAAACTTTTTTAACTGGACTAAATAAAGAATCAACCGGTATTAAACCAAGAGGTGGATCTTCTTGTTTATTTAATTCAGCTGGAACATAACCTTTTCCTGAATTAACTAATAGTTCCATATGAAATTTTGTGTTCTCATCTAAATTACATATAGTAAGTTCTGGAGTAAGTATTTCTACATCGGGATTTGGGTTAATATCTTTCGCTTTAATTTCACCTGGGCCAGTTGCGTCTAAAATTAATTTTTTTGGTTCATTAGAAAGAACTTTTAAAGCTAATGATTTAACGTTTAGCACTATGTCGGTAACATCTTCTCTAACTCCTTTTATTGAAGAAAATTCATGTAAAACACCGTCAATCTGAATGGCTGTTACTGCCGAACCTCTAATAGATGACAATAAAATTCTCCTTAAAGAATTTCCAATTGTAAGGCCATAACCTTTTTCCAGTGGTTCTGCTGTTAAAGTAGCTTTTGACTTATCTTCACTTGTCTTGATGTCGATCTTTGATGGTTTAATTAAAGATTTCCAATTTTTTATATTCGCTTGGTTAGTATTTTCCATTACACTCTCCTTCTTTTGGGTGGTCTTGAGCCATTATGTGGCATTGGTGTTGAATCTTTTATTGAAATAATTTTAAATCCTTTAGCTTGAAGAGCTCTTAAAGCTGTCTCTCTTCCAGAACCAGGTCCTTTTATTTCAACTAACAAAGTTTTCATTCCATGTTCTATTGCTTTATTCCCTGCTTCATCCGCTGCAACTTGTGCGGCATAAGGTGTTGATTTTCTTGATCCCTTAAAACCTTTTTGACCAGCAGAAGACCATGCTATAACATTTCCTTCTAAATCTGATATCGAAACTATTGTATTGTTGAAAGTAGATTTAACGTAAGCTATTCCATTTAAAATATTCTTTTTTACTTTCTTTTTTTTTTTAACAACAGTTTTTTTTCCTTTCTCACTATCTTTGTTTTCGTCAACAGTCTTATTAATTTTATTGCTCTCTTTTTTATCAGGCATAATCTATTTTTTTAAAGGGGTAAGTTTTTTTCCAGCAATTGCTATGGCTTTCCCTTTTCTTGTTCTTGCATTACATCTTGTTCTTTGACCTCTAACAGGAAGTTTTTTTCTATGTCTAGAGCCTCTATAAGTCGCAAGATCCATAAGTCTTTTAATGTTAAGTGAAGTTTCTCTTCTTAGGTCTCCTTCAACAGAAAATTTTTGATCTATAAACTCTCTAATTTTTAAAACTTCTTCGTCAGAAAGTTGATTTACTCTTTTGCTAGATGGTATATTGAGGTTCTTACATATATCTTTTGAGCGCTTACTCCCAATGCCATAAATATATGTCAGTCCGATATGGACGACTTTATTTAATGGTATATTTACACCTGCTATTCTGGCCATATTAATAATGTGGGATCTAAAATTTTACTGAACTTATATAAAAAGTAAGCATAATGTCAATCTGTTAAATTTTCTAATATACCCCTAATTTCTTGGTATATTTTGTTGATTTCTTGGTTTCCGTCTATCCTGTAAAAAAATTCACCGCCTTCGTAATATTGAAGAACTGGTTTTGTTTCCTTTATATATGTGTCAAATCTATTTAAAATTATTTTCGAGTCATCATCACTTCTTTTTTTCAAATACTCATCTCCACATTGATGATTTTCTTTATTGGGAATATCAAAAAATTCATTAAAAGTTTTTAGACATTTTGTACACACAATTCTTCCTAAAATTCTTTTTTTAATAATATCTTTTTCTACATCTAGGTTTAAAATAGCTCTTACTTTTTGATTATATTTTTTCAATAAACTTTCTAGAATTTTAATTTGATTTAAATTTCTTG
>CACKTW010000014.1 GCA_902603215.1 uncultured Pelagibacteraceae bacterium | reverse complement strand
TAAACCAGAATCTGTTTTAACAATAACAGGGAAAGTTGTAAAAAGATCAGCCGAAACTATCAATAAAGATTTGCCCACAGGTGAGATAGAAGTTCAAATTCAAGAACTAGACATTTTATCAGAGTCCGAAGAGTTACCAATGCCAATATTTGGAGAACAAGATTATCCTGAAGATATAAGATTAAAATATAGATTTTTAGATCTCAGAAGAAAAACAATGCATGATAATATAATCTTAAGATCTAAAGTTATTTCATTTATTAGAAAAAAAATGACTGATATAGGTTTTAATGAATTTCAAACACCTATCTTAACAGCATCAAGCCCTGAAGGAGCAAGAGATTTTCTTGTTCCAAGTAGATTAAATCCTGGAAAATTTTATGCACTTCCTCAGGCTCCTCAACAATTTAAACAAATGATTATGATTGCAGGATTTGATAAATATTTTCAAATTGCTCCATGTTTTAGGGATGAAGATGGAAGAGCTGACAGAAGTCCGGGTGAACATTACCAATTTGATATCGAAATGTCTTTTGTTGAAAAGGAAGATATTTTTTCAACTTTAGAACCAATTTTTTTTGATTTATTTAATCATTTTGGAAATCAAAAAAAAATATCAACAAAACCCTTCAAACGTATTTCATTTAAACAAGCTATGCTTAAGTATGGTTCTGATAAACCAGATCTAAGAAATCCTCTGATTATTTCCGACCTAACAAATGTTTTTAAATCAGATGAAATTAAACTTGATATATTTAAAAAAATAATTTCAAAAGGCGGTGTTGTGAGAGGAATACCTGCTCCAAAAACTTCAAAAAAACCAAGAAGCTTTTTTGATAACCTTAATCAATGGGCAAAAGATGAAGGGGCAAGCGGACTGGCTTATTTAAATATAAGCGCAAAAAACAAAGAACTTATTGGTGAAGGTCCTATAGCAAAATTTTTTTCTAAAAAAGGATTAAGTGAAGTTGTAAAATCTTGCAATTTAAAAGAAGGAGACGCTGTATTCTTTTCTTGCGATATTCAGGATAAAGCTGAAAAAATGGCTGGATTTGCAAGACAAAAAATTGGAGAAGAACTAAACCTAATTGATAAAACCAAATTTGAATTCTGTTGGATAATTGATTTTCCAATGTTTCATTTTAATGAAGAAGAAAAAAAGATTGATTTCAGTCACAATCCTTTTTCAATGCCAAAAACTAGCTATGAAGATCTAGATAAAGTTGATCCATTAACTATTCTTGCAGAACAATATGATTTAGTTTGCAATGGAGTTGAATTATCTTCTGGAGCTATAAGAAACCATGTTCCAAAGACTATGTATAAAGTTTTTTCTATAGCTGGATACAGTAAAGAAGATGTAAATAAAAAATTTAGCGGTATGATTAAAGCTCTTTCATATGGGGCTCCTCCACACGGCGGTATTGCACCAGGAATTGATAGAATAGTGATGTTATTGGCTGGCGTTGAAAATATCAGAGAGGTTACACTATTTCCTATGAATCAAAATGCACAAGATTTATTAATGGATTCGCCATCAGAAGCATCGTCACAGCAATTAAAAGAACTTAATATTAAAGTTGTAAAAAAAGAAAAGTAGGGGGAGTTCAATCCTAAATGTCTGCTTTAACATCAGAACAGCTTAAGCAATACAAAGAGCAAGGGTACGTTTCACCAATTGATATTTTATCTTCGGAAGAAGTTAAGAAAATTATAGAAGAAATTGAATATATCGAAAAAAAGTGGCCAGATGAATTAATTGGATTAGGAAGAAATAATGTTCATTATATCTCACCAGTTTTTGATCAAATTGTTCATAATTCTAAAATTTTAAATGTTGTAGAAGATCTTATTGGAGAAGACGTTCTTGCTGCCGGAACAACACTATTTATTAAAGATCCTGATAACAAAAGTTTTGTTAGTTGGCATCAAGATGCAAAGTACATAGGTTTTGAACCGCATAATTGGGTAACAGCATGGTTAGCAATTACAGATGCTAATGAAGAAAATGGGTGTATGAGAATGTGGCCAGGCACTCATAAAGAAAAAGTTAGAGAACACAAAGATACATTTAATAAAAATAATTTATTAACTCGTGGCCAAACAGTTCAAAATGTGCCAATGGAAAAAACAGTTCCCAATATTCTAAAGGCAGGCCAACTATCTCTTCATCATCCTTTGATTGTTCATGGATCTGGTCCAAATAAAACTAAAAAAAGAAGAATAGGATTTGTTATTCAAAGCTATATTGGATCTAACGTTGATCAAGTAATAGGAAAAGTTTATGTACAGCAAGCAAGGGGAAAAGATCCATTTAAATATCATGATCATGCGATAAGACCAGTTAAAACAATGAATAAAAGTGATTTAGTGTTTCGTAATAGAGCTAATGAAGAACTATCAAAAATTTTTTATAAAGATTCTAATAAATTAGGAAAATATTAAATCGTGGAATTTTATATTATTTTTTAAGCTGACCGTATTTATTTTTTTTACTTTTTCCTTTAGTCGCCCACCAAATAATTAAAAGTATGATACCAATTATAGTTATAAAAAGTAATTGCCACCAACCTGATTTATTAATGTCATGCAATCTTCTTGCTCCAACAGCAAGAGCAGGAAGAAAAGTTATAACACTAAATATTATATTTATTGGTCCATAACTTTCAGCAGAATATCCTAAAATCATAACATCAATTACTCCAGTAACTATACCACCAATAAAACAGAAAAGAGCAAACCACCAAAATTCTGATCTTAATGCTCTTCCAGAAAACTCAGCATATTTTTTAAAACAGGTTTTAATTGATTTTTGAAAATCCATGTCATCTTATAATCTAAAACAAATTAGATTGAAATGAATTTTTTTGGAGTAGAAATTAAAAAATATAAAATTTTTTATCTTCCACCCCAAATGTTTTGAAATTTATTGAAATATGATTAAGCTTTTTTCAGATTAACTGCAGAAGGACCTTTGTCACCGTTCTCAACTTCAAATGTTAGCGCATCACCTTCGTTTAACTCCAAGTTTGCTGCACGAGCTGCTGAAGAATGTACAAAAACATCTTTCTCTTTGTCGTCTCTTTCAATGAAACCATAACCTTTTGTTCCATTAAACCATTTAACTTTTCCACTTATACTCATTTTATTTTCTTCCTTTTTAATTTAATTATATTGTTAGAAAAAACTAACAATAGTGCACCTTTAAATTGATTTGGTAAGAAATGTCAAGTTTAAAAAATCTATTTTAACGCCTTATTTCTTGCTTTTTAAATTTATCCTTACATCTGTAAGATCAATTAATTTTTTTTCATAATTATTTCTTACAAAACCTTTGCTTGTAATGTCTCTTACTAGCTTCAAGAATTGATTGTCTTCTTTATTCATTTTAAGATCTTCGTCTTTAGGAGTTAAAGAAGGTGTATGAGCTAAATCTTCTCTGCCCAAATAAGAAATTGCTAGTTCTCTAAAAATATAATCAAGTATTGAAGTGGCACTCAAAATTCTATCATTGCCAGTTACTTTTCCTGAAGGTTCAAATTTTGTTCCAACATAAGCATTAACAAATTCATCTAGCGGAACTCCATACTGCAGTCCTAAAGAGATAGCTATTGCAAAATTGTTCATTAAAGCTTTTACTAATTCACCCTCTTTACTTGTATCAATAAAAATTTCACCAATTTTTCCATCATTATATTCTCCTGTGTGAAGATAAACTTTATGGTTTCCAATAGTTACTTTTTGAATATAGCCCTTTCTTCTATCAGGCATACCCATTCTATTTTGCTGATTATTTGATTCTTTTTTTTCAAGAATCAATTTTTCAAATTTCTTTGGTACTATTTTATTGTTTAATTCTTCTTCTATTTTTGTTGTTTCAACTTTTTTAATTGGATTAATCTTGTTTTTATCCTTAAGGTTTTTTGTTTTTCTATTATCTAATTTAATATCTATAATTTCATATTTACCATCATCTCTTTGATCTAAATTTGTAAGTAATTCGTTGTTAATTTCATCTAAATAATGATTTACTTTAAAAGTGCACGTGTAATAAGACTCTACTAAGTATTTTGACATAATGAATAATCCTCTTTTTTTTTGAATGTGATTCTTAATAGTATATATTATATCATAATAAATCTAATTTTTATTTTACAATTTTGAATTGTGTTGAAGGAAAAAATTGAAAAAAAAAATTAAAATAAACATTTGACATGATTTTTTTTAAACAAATATTCACTTGGTGGAATCGTCAAACTCTAGGGACGATGATTCTCACAATCTTCACTGGGCGGTTTAAAGGAAAAGATCAACTTGGCAACAAATATTATGAAAGTAGAAAAGGAAGAAGATGGGTTATTTATAGCAGTGTAATCGATGCTTCCAAGATTCCTCCAGAATGGCATTTATGGATCCATTTTTTAACTAATAAAGTTCCGGATAATTTATCAAAAAAATATGAGTGGGAAAAAGAACACCAACCAAATATGACTGGAACAGAATCTGCATACAGACCAAAAAAAATTATTGAAAGCAAAGATATTAAAAAAAAATATGAAACTTGGAAAATTTAGCGTTTTTGTTATTTTGTGTTTTTTTTTAAATTTTAATCATAGTAAGGCTGAAAAAAAATATAGCACAAATCTGAATAGTCTTGAAAACAAATCAATAATTGTTGACATTAAAGCTTTAGACAAGATAACTGCAAAAATTTTCGATTTGAGTATAAAAATTGGAGATGAAAAAATATTTGGAAACTTAAAAATAAAACCACTCAAATGTAAAAATACAAATATTAATTCTTTAATTGATACAGTTGCATATTTGCAAGTAAAAGATACATCAGTAAAAACAAATGACCAAGTGTTTGTTTTTAATGGATGGACTTTTGCATCAAATCCATCCTTAAGACCTTTAGATCATCCAATTTATGATTTGTGGTTAATTGGTTGTAGAAGTATTTAAAAAAACTTTTCTTCGTCTAGCCATTTTACATTGAAATTTGAATCAATAAATTTTTTATGATTAAGTATTTTCTTTTGTAAATCTATTGTAGTGCTAATACCATCTAATACAAACTCATCTAATGCTCTCAATGTTCTTTGAATAGCTTCAGTTCTATTTCTTCCTTGGCATATTAATTTGCAGATTAAGCTATCGTAATAAGGGGTAATTGTGCAGCCCTGAAATATAGCTCCATCAACTCTTGTTCTAAAACCCGAAGGCTGGTGACAAACATTAATTCTACCAGGACTAGGTTGAAATCCTTTTGAAGGATCTTCTGCATTAATTCTACATTCAATGGCATGACCTGTAGGTATAATATCAGTTTGTTTTAATGCCGTTTTACCACTGTGAGCTATAAAAATTTGTTCTTTAACAATATCTATACCTGTAGTTACTTCAGAGACAGGATGTTCAACTTGAACCCTTGTGTTCATTTCTAGAAAATAAAATTTTCCATTTTCATAGATATATTCAACTGTCCCAGCGCCTTCATAACCAATTTTTTCTACCATTTTTACCGTTTTATCTAAAAGTTCGACTCTAGTTTTTTCATTTAAAACAGGCGAAGGTGTTTCCTCAATTAATTTTTGATGTCTTCTTTGAACCGAACAATCTCTTTCAAAAAGGTGAACTGTTCTGTTTTTTCCAGATAAAACTTGAACTTCAATATGTCTTGGATTTTTAAAATATTTTTCTATATAAATTTCATCATTTCCAAAATATTTTTTTGCTTCATTTTTTGCAGTTGCAAACAATTCTTCAATTTGACTTGATTCATTTACAACTTTCATTCCTTTTCCACCTCCACCTCCAGCAGCTTTTAATAAAACTGGATACCCAATATCTTTGATAATTTTTTTAGCATCCTCAACAGATTTTATACTTCCCTCAGATCCTTGAATTACTGGTAAGCCATATTTTTTAGCAATTTTTTTAGCTTCAATTTTATCACCCATTTTTTTTATTAATTCAGAACTTGGGCCTATAAATTTTATACCTTGCTTTGTTACAATTTCTGCAAAGTTAGCATTTTCTGATAAAAAACCGTAACCAGGATGTATTGCTTCAGCACCAGTTAAAGTTACAGCTGATAATAACGAAGGAATATTTAAATAACTATTTTGAGGTTGATGCGAACCAATACAGACACTTTCGTCCGCAAGTCGCACATGCATGGAGTCGCTATCAACATCAGAATGAACAGCTACAGTTGATATTCCCCATTCTTTACAAGCACGTATTATTCTAACAGCAATTTCTCCTCGATTTGCAATAAGAATTTTTTTGAACATTAGTCCAATAAAACTAATATTTGACCATATTCTACAGGTTGACCATCTTCGATAAATATTTCTTTTACAGCCCCATCTTTTGGAGAAGGAACATGATTCATTGTTTTCATAGCTTCAACAATCATGACGGTATCACCTTTTTTGATTTTTTTTCCAACTTCTACAAATTTTTTACCACCAGGCTCTGGAGCTAAATAAGCAGTACCTATTATTGGAGAAATAACTTTAGTGCCTTTTAATTTTTCGCTTATTCTCTCAACAGGTTTTTGAGATACATTTTCTTCTGCTTTAAATTTTGAAGTATTTCTAGATACTTTTATTTTTGTATCAGAATTTCCATATTCAATTTCAGTTAAATTAAATTCATCTAAATAACCGACTAACTCTTGAATTAGTTTTTTTTCAATTTTCATAAAAAATTCTATTTTTTTTCAATTAAATTAATTAAACCATCAATAGCCATTAAATAACCTTTTGTACCAAAACCACAAATAATACCTTTTACGGCATTACTTATCAATGATTTATGACGAAATTCTTCACGTGAATGAATATTTGAAATATGTAATTCAACACTTGGAATTTTTATTATTTTTAAAGCATCTAGTATTGCTACAGAAGTATGGGTATATCCCGCCGCATTAATTATTAATCCATCATAACTATCATCACTGCCTTGAATTAAAGATACTATTTCTCCTTCAATATTGGTTTGTTTAAATTCAATTTTAACTCCAATTTTTTTTGCATAATTCTCACACTCTTTTTTTAAACCTTTAAAGGTTGTGTTTCCGTAATGAATGGCTTCTCTTTTACCCAAAAGATTGAGATTAGGACCATTTATGATTAGTATTTTTTTTTCCATCGATTATATTATTAAATTAATTAAGTCTTTTTTATGAATAACTTAAAAAAAATAAAAATTCAATTGAATGGGGGAGAATATATTTTAAAAAATGGCTCCAATCTAAATGATTTGTTAAAAATCTTAAAAAAAGATAATAATAAAGTAGCAATAGAGCTTAATGGTGAAATAGCAGATAAAAAAAAGTATAAAAAAATTATTCTGAAAAACAAAGATAAATTAGAAATAGTTCAATTTATTGGAGGTGGCTAATAATGAAAGATGAATTTAAAGTTGCAGGAACAAAACTTAAATCAAGATTAATTGTTGGGACGGGGAAGTATAAAAGCTTTAAACAAACAGCGGAAGCGATCAAAGCTTCCGGAGCAGACATGGTTACCGTTGCAGTTAGAAGAGTAAATATTCTCGATAAAAATAAACCAACGCTGATGGATTATATTAATCCAAAGAAAATCATTTATCTCCCAAACACTGCTGGTTGCTTCACTTCAAATGATGCTTTAAGAACTTTAAGGCTTGCAAGAGAGATGGGTGGATGGAAATTAGTTAAACTTGAGGTTTTAGGGGATAAAAAAACTTTATATCCAAACATGATTGAAACATTAAAATCTACAAAGATATTAGTGAAGGAAGGTTTTAAAGTGATGGTTTATTGTACAGATGACCCAATCATGACAAAAAAATTAGAAGATGTTGGAGCATCTGCGATAATGCCTTTAGCTGCACCAATAGGTTCAGGACTAGGTATACAAAATAAAGTTAATATTAAAATTATTAAAGAACAAACCAAAGTTCCTGTAATAGTAGATGCTGGTGTTGGTTCAGCATCAGATGCATCTATTGCCATGGAATTAGGATGTGATGGAGTTTTAATAAACACAGCTATTGCTGAGGCTAAAAAACCTATATTAATGGCAGAAGCAATGAAGTTTGCAGTGATCTCAGGTAGAAAATCTTATTTGGCCGGAAGAATGAAAAAAAAGAATTTTGGAAGCCCTTCATCACCAACAAAAAACTTAATTTAAAATTTGTTTTCTAAAATTTTTTTTTGACCCATAAAACTTTTTAAATTTTCCTCTAATTTTCTTTTTTTTTATAAATTTTTTAATCTTATTATTTGATCGTAATTCAAAAGAATTTTTCTTGTTATCTTTTTGATCAATTAATTTTTTATATTCTAAAGTTTTAACTATTTTCTTTTTTCTATCAAAAAGATCTATCTTATATTCAGGAACTATCAAAGAATTATCATAATTAAAATTTAATTTTAAATTAAATTTTTTCTTGCAGTATTCTACTTCATCTGAGAAATTGTTTTTTATTTTTTCACCAACTTGTTCACAAACTGTAATACTTGCATTTTTAACCTTATTTTCTAACGCTTGTTCTTCAACAAGTTTTAAGATTTTAAAAGAAAAAGATTCTAGAGTTAAAACTAAATCCCATTTTACTGAACTTTCTCTTAGCCTTTGTCTAGACATTTCAAATAAGCCAAAATGATTGATTCTGCCAAATTGAATTCTAGCTCGGTCATTTCTTAAGTTATCTCTCAATTTTCTTTCAACTGATCGTCTATTATTAAAATTAAGCATATCAATAAAATCTATGATTATTAAACCGGACAAATCTCTTATTTTGATCTGTCTAGCAACTTCATCTGCTGCTTCTAGATTCGTAGCCAATGCTGTTCTTTCAACATTTATTTCTCTTGTGGATCTTCCAGAGTTTACATCAATTGAAACAAGAGCTTCAGTAGGATTAACGACTAAATATCCTCCTGATTTAAGTTTTATAGTTGAATCAAAAATTTGATTTAATTTTTTTTCAATTCCTTCTTTGTAGAACATTGGAATTTTTCCTTTATAGATTTTTACATCTTTTAAATTTTGTGGCATTATTTGTCTTACAAAGTTTTTAGCTTTTTCGTATCCATCATTTCCTTCTACAAAAATATTTTTTGTATTTTCATCACAAATATCTCTAATTGCTCTTTTAATCACATCGCTTTCTTCATAAACAAGTGAAGGAGCTAATGAATTGACAGCATTATTTTTTATTTCTTCCCAAATAGATATTAGATTTTTTAAATCATGATCAATTTCATTTTTTGATTTATTTAAACCAGCCGTTCTAACAATTAGCCCCATTTCTTTAGGAATTTCTATTTCATTTAAAATATTTCTAATTTTTTTTCTTTCAGCTGGATTTACAATTTTTCTAGATATTCCACCTCCCTTTGGAGTGTTTGGCATTAAAACTGTATATTTTCCAGCTAATGATATGAAAGTGGTAAGTGCAGCACCCTTTTTACCTCTTTCATCTTTTAATATTTGTACAAGAATGATTTGATTAGGCTTGATTACTTCTTGAATTTTATATCTTTTAGAACCAACGCTTTGCCTTTGTGAAAATAAATTTTTTTCATTAAAATTGTTTGAATTTTTAGAAATTTGTTCATCTTTTAATTGATTTTGATTTATAGAATTTATTTCACCATTATTTTTTTCTTCAGTAGAGTTTTCTTCTGGAGTTGGAGAATTTTCTATTTTTTGCTCGTTTAAACCTTGGCTTTCTTCTTCCTGTTGGCTTTCTTCTTCCTGTTTGCTTTCTTCTTTTAATTTTATTCTTATTTCTTCTTCTTTTTTTTTTAGTTCTTGAATATCGCCCTGAGGAATTTGATAATAATCAGGCTGTATATCATTGAAAGCTAAAAACCCATGACGTTCTCTGCCAAAGTCTAAAAAAGCTGCCTGTAATGATGGCTCTACTCTACTTACTTTTCCTAAATAAATATTATTTTTTAAGAGTATATTATTCTTGTTTTCGTATTCGTAATCTTCAATATTGTTTTCAGATTTAAGAACAATTCTAGTCTCATTTGGATGCGAAGCATCAATGTATAAATTCTTTTCCATAATTTTTTGAATATTAAAATTTTCATTATTTCGTTTTTATTTGATTTTTTTTGTCTCATATTCGTCTTGCTTATTGGCTATTTATATATCATTTCTTGAGGAGTTTCTATAATTTATTAATAAATGAATAAAAAAATGCTGATTGCCCAAAGAAAGTCAAATTTATCTCAATAATTTAATTATGTTTGGTTATTTAAAAAAATTCTTACTATTGAGTATTTCAATATTTTTTACTCTTTTAATCTCAATATTTCTAGTATTGTGGTTTTTTTCAAATGATTTACCGGATTATAAATTTTTGTCTTCGTATGAGCCACCCGTTTCAAGCAGAGTCTATGCTTCTGATGGACAACTAATAGCTGAATTTGCTGTTCAAAAAAGACTTTTCTTACCTTTTGAAGAAATACCAAAAAATGTGATTAATTCATTTCTTTCCGCTGAAGATAAAAATTTTTTTAAACACCCAGGAGTTGATACACGTGGGATTATAAGAGCAACAATCAAAAACATTAAAAATTATCTTAAATCTAAAAGGCTTGAAGGAGCATCAACTATTACTCAACAAGTAGCAAAAAATTTTTTATTAACTAACGAAGTTACTTTTACTAGAAAAATTAAAGAAGCCATCTTGGCATTTCGTATTGAAAGAGCTTTATCAAAAGAAAGAATAATGGAATTATATTTAAATGAAATTTATTTAGGTCAAGGGACTTATGGTATAGCAGCTGCTAGTTTGGAGTATTTTGACAAACCAGTAAACAAACTTAATTATGAAGAAGCAGCATTGCTTGCAGCGTTACCAAAGGCACCTAATAAATATAATCCATATAAATCAAAAGATTTTGCAAAACAAAGAAGAAATTCAATTTTAAAAAATTTATTAGAAAACAAATATATATCTTTCAACGAATATGAAAAACTTATTAAAAAAGATATTTTGCTTAAAAAAAGAAAAATAAAACTATTGGAAGAAGCCAATTATTTTTCTGAAGAAACAAGAAGAATTCTCAAAGAAGAGTATGGTTATGACAAAATTTATAAAAGTGGACTTACTATTAAAACACCACTGATTCCTGAATATCAATCTTTAGCTGTTCAAGCATTAAGATTTGGACTTGAGTCTTATGACCGTAGACATGGATGGAGAGGTGTATTAGCAAATTATAAAAAAAAAGATAATTGGGTAGGTTTAGTTAACGATTTTAAAATTGAGGAAAATGTTAATTGGAAAATTGCAAAAATCACAGAAGTTGAAGAATTTTATGCAGCAATAGAAACTGAAGACAAAGAAAAAGGAAGAATAAAATTTTCAGGAGTTGAATGGACAAAAAAAAATATTAAAAATCTTTTTAGATATGGAGATATTATTTATGTAAAAAAAAATAAAAATGGGTTTTGGGAATTGAAACAATTACCAAAAGTAAATGGATCAATTGTTGTTATGGATCCTTTTACAGGAAGAGTTTTAGCTTTAGTTGGTGGTTTTAGCTATAATTTAAGTGAATTTAACAGAGCAACCCAAGCTTACAGACAACCGGGTTCAGCATTTAAACCTTTTGTTTATGCCCTAGCTTTAGAAAATGGTTTTACCCCAACAACATTAGTTTTGGATGCTCCAATGGTTTTGTATCAAGGTGAAAATCTTAAAATGTGGAAACCAGAAAATTATGGGAAAAAGTTTTATGGATTGTCAACTCTTAGAGCTGGATTAGAAAAATCTAGAAATTTGATGACAGTTAGAATTGCACAGAATGTTGGAATAGATAAATTAACTGAATTTTCTAAAAATTTAGGAATTTATAATAATCCAAAAGAAAATTTATCAATCTCATTAGGTTCTGCAGAAACAACATTATTAAAACTAACTTCCGCATATTGTTCTTTTTTGAATAAAGGTAAAAAAGTAAATCCTATTTTAATTGACAGGATTCAAGATAGAAGAGGTGTTACAATTTATAATTCAGAAAAAAGAGAATGTATTAATTGTGATCAAATTTCTTATTTAAGTGAAGAGGTTCCTTTATTAAAAGATAATTCTTCTCAAGTTATGTCTCCAGAAACATCTTATCAAGTTGTGTCATTACTTAAAGGAGTTGTTCAAAGAGGAACAGGAAAAAGGTTAAGAAATTTAAATTTAAATCTAGCAGGAAAAACTGGTACTACAAATAAAAATACCGACACATGGTTTATAGGTTTTACGTCAAATCTTGTGGTTGGAGTCTATGTGGCTTTTGATGATCCTGCGCCACTAGGAAAAAATGAAACTGGAGCCAAAACAGCTTTGCCAATTTTTAAAAAATTTATTTCTAGCGCTGTTAACAAAAATGAATCTTTGCCATTTCAGATACCAAATGGCATTCAAATGATGGTTGTAAATCCAAAAACTGGTAAAAAATTAGATTTTAATTCAAAAAACACTATTTACGAGTCGTTCAAAGAAAAAAATATTTCAGGAAAAGAAAATAAAAGAATTATTTTTAACTATATTAAAAAGCATGATAAACAATTGAAAGGATTCTATTAATTTATGCTAAACATTGATCTTGATAAAACTATTCAAAAGATAAAAAAGACAAACTTAAACATCAAGGGGTATCTTTGAAGCCAATAAGATAAAAGAAAGAATAAAACTTCTTGAAAAAAAATCATTAGAAGAAAATTTTTGGAAAAATAAAAACGAAGCACAAAAGACTTTGAAAGAAAAAAGTTTTTTTGAAGATATTTATAATAAATTTTCAAAATCTGAACAAGACATTGAAAGCATAACAGATCTTTTAGAATTAGCGATAAAAGAAAATGACAAACAGGTCACATCAGAATGTGAAAAAAATTTAAATCTATTGTATTCAACCATGAAAAATACTGAAGCAAAATGTTTTTTATCAAATGAAAATGATAGTTTCGATTGTTATTTAGAAATTCATGCTGGCGCAGGAGGAACCGAAAGTCAAGATTGGGCAGATATGTTAAGGCGAATGTATTTGAAATGGGCTGATAAAAAAAAATTTAAAGTAAATATAATTAGTGAACATAAAGGTGATGAGGCAGGAATAAAATCAAGTACAATTAAAATTTGCGGAACATATATTTATGGTTGGTTAAAATCTGAATCAGGAGTTCATAGGTTAGTCAGAATATCTCCATTTGATTCTGGAGCTAGGAGACATACTAGCTTTGCAAGTATTTGGGTTTACCCTGTTATTGATGATAGTATTAAAATAGACATACAAGAAAAGGATTTAAGAATAGACACATATAGATCTAGTGGTGCTGGTGGCCAACATGTTAATACAACTGACAGCGCAGTTAGAATAACTCACTTGCCAACAAACATAGTTGTTCAATGTCAAAACGAAAGATCCCAACATAAAAATAAAGAAACTTGTTATAATATGCTCAAGGCTAGACTTTATGAACATGAAATAAAAAAGAAAAATGAAAGTGTTCAAAATATAGAAGATAGCAAAACCGATATTGGTTGGGGACATCAAATTAGATCTTATGTTTTGCAACCCTATAGATTGGTAAAAGATTTGAGAAATAATTATGAAGATACAAATCCAGAAAATGTTCTTGATGGAGATATTGATGGTTTTTTAGAAAATTCGTTATTTAACTTAAAAGGAAAAAAATAAGTTATGATTAAATGGGTTTCAAGAATTTTTTTAATTTTATTTTTTTCAATTACTTTATTTATTTTTTATTTATCTTTTGTTGGTTTAAGTACAGATTTTTTGAACGATCATATTAAAAAAAAAACAAGAGAAACAAACCAGAATATAAACTTAGATTTTGAGAAAACTTATTTTTTATTAAATTTAAGAAATTTAAACATAAAGATAAAGTTAAACAATCCAAAAATAAAATTTCATCAATCAATATTTGATCTTAATAAATTAGTTTTTTATTTATCAATTAAATCTTTTTTTAATAAAGATTTTGCAATTCAAAAGGTAGAGGTTATTTTAAAAGATACAAAAATTAACGAATTATCAAATTTTATTTATCAATTGAGTAAATCGCCAATATATTTGATTACAAATCAAATCATTAGCCAGGGCAAACTTAATGGAGAAGGAATAATAAATTTTGATGAGTCGGGAAGAATAAAAAATGATTATCATATCAAAGGATCTTTGATTAATTTACATGCAAAATTTTTAAAAAAATATCAAATTAAAAATTTAAATGGAGAATTTGAAATAAAAGACAAAAATCAAAAAATTTATTCAATTAGTGGAAATTTTAATGATCTAAGTTTTTCCGGCTCTTCTATTGATATTAAAAAAAATAAAAACAATTTAAATATAAGTGGAAATTTATCATCGGCTTCTAATTTAGATAATATAAAAAATTTTTTATCATTATTAAATTTGAAAATAGATTTATCAAAAATTGAATCCTCAAAAATTTCTTATAATCTGTCAAGTTCATTTAGTTTTTCAATAAAGGATTTTAAAAAAATAGAAAAAATTAAGATAGATTTAAATGGAACAATCAAATCTTTTGAAATGAAACACAAATTTTTTTCTAAAGAAATAGAAAAAAGAATTAAGAATCTAGGCAAACAATTAAAATTTAAAGATACTAATCTTAAATTTTTCTTAGATAAAAATGGATATACCTTAGATCTAGTTGGTTTAGTTGCTTTAACAAACAAAATGAATAATTTTGAAAAGATTAAATCAAAAATTTCTTATAGCAAAAAAGGAAAAATCTTTAGTTTTGAGAGCTATCATAATCTTTCAGATTTGGAATTAAACTTCATGAAACTTAATTATAATAAAGAGAGTCAAAAAAAAGCCACTTTGAATTATAAAGGTAAGTATATAGCTGATAAAAAAGTACTATTAAATAGCTTGGATTATAAAGAATCTGAAAACTTTATTTCAATGAAAAAAATAGAGTTAAACAAAAACTTTAAACTAAAAGATTTAAGCGAAGTTTCAATTCAAACTAAAAATGGAAATATTTTCAATAATAAATTTATCATAAAGAAAAAAAATAAAAATATAAAAATTACAGGAAGTTTTTTTGATGGAAGAGTATTCTTTGATAATTTTTTTAAAAGGAAAGATAAAGATGGTTTTTTAAGTAAAAACTTTAACTCTAAAATAACAGCAGAGATTAAGCATATTTATACCTCAAATTATAATGATTTATTTAATTTTTCTATGGTCTCTGAAATTGAAAAAGGTCAGATTAATAAATTAAGTACAAAAGGTAATTTTAGTGAAAAAGAAATTTTAGAAGTTTCAATGTATACACTTAGTTCTGGAGACAGAGAATTAAAAATAGTTTCTGATAGAGCTGAACCTTTTCTACAAGGTTTAAATTTTGTTAAAGGTTTTAAAGAGGGAAGACTAGAATATGATTCTTTAACTAATAAAGATTTTACAAAAGGGAAGTCAAAATTAAAAATTTTCGACTTTAAAATTCAAAATGTATCAGGACTAACTCAACTTCTTACTCTCGCTTCTTTACAAGGTATTGCGGACACTCTCACAGGAGAAGGTATTAGATTTAAAGAATTAGACATGGATTTTGAAAAAAAAAATAATCAATTTATTATTAATGAATTATATTCAATAGGACCTGCTATTTCTATTTTAATGAATGGATATATAGATCAAGGAAATGTAGTTAGTTTAAGAGGAACTTTAGTTCCAGCAACAACATTAAATAAAGTAATTGGCTCAATCCCTTTGCTTGGAAAAATACTAGTTGGATCAAAAAAAGGAGAAGGGGTTTTTGGTGTTAGTTTTAAAATGAAAGGGCCAGAAAATAATTTGAAGACAACTGTTAATCCAATTAAAACATTAACGCCAAGATTTATCACAAGAACTTTAGAAAAAATAAAAAAAGAAAATCAAAATACTAATTAATTTTCATAATAACATGTTGTTTTTTTCCATGGGAAACTTTCAAGATCCCATTTTCATTGAAATCAAACATTGATATATTATTTTTTTCATCTTCAACAATATTATTATTCAATCTAATTCCTTTGTTTTTAATCATACGTCTTATTTCACTTTTTGATTTAAAAAGTTTTGATAATAAAACAAAATCAATAATATTTATTCCATTAGAAATTATATTTTTTTCAATCTTAATGGTAGGTAATTCTGAACCAACAGATTTATTTTGAAAAATTTCTTTAGCTGTTGTTTGAGCCTTTTTTGAAGCAGTTTCACCATGTAGCATTTTAGTTGTTTCATTAGCTAACAGAATTTTTAGAGAATTAATATTTTCATATTCTTGACTTAGATTTTCTATTTCATTTACATCTAGGTCAGTAAACATTTTTAAAAAGTTTAACACATCTTTATCATCTGTATTTCTCCAAAATTGCCAATAATCATAAGATGATAAAAATCTTTTGTCTAACCATATAGCTCCTTCTTCAGTTTTTCCCATTTTAGAACCTGATGCCAAAGTAATTAAAGGAGTTGTTAATCCAAAAGCTTGTTTATTATTGCATCTTTTTATTAGATCAACTCCGTTTATAATATTTCCCCATTGATCTGATCCTCCTATTTGCAAAATACAATTTTTTTTTTTATTTAATTCTAAAAAGTCATAAGCTTGCAATATCATATAATTAAATTCCATATAACTTAGAGATTGTTCTCTTTCTAAACGAAGTTTAATACTATCAAAGCTCAACATTTTATTAACTGTAAAATGTTTTCCAATTTCTCTTAGAAAATTAATATAATTTAATTTTCCCAACCATGAAAAATTATTCACAAATATTGGTTTTACCTTTTTATCTTTAGTATTAAGAAAAATTTTTAATACCTTTTGAATATTTCTAATATTTCTATTAATTTCTTTTTCTAATAAAATTTTTCTTGTCTCTTCTTTGCCTGAAGGGTCCCCAATTCGCGTTGTTCCTCCACCCAGGAGGACTATTGGTTGATGCCCATATTTTTGTAGCAATCTTAAACACATAATTTGTAGCAGACTTCCAACATGAAGACTTGGAGCGGTACAATCAAAACCTATATAAGCTTTAATTTTTTTGGAATTCATCAATTGTTCTAATTCACTAGAATTAGTGCATTGATTGAAGTAATTTCTCTTATTAAATTCTGATAAAAATGTTTCGTCCATTTTGTAAAAAATATATGCCTTCAATATACAGGATTATTGATAATTAAAAAGTGATTATGAACAAAGAATATTACAGTTTAGGCTTAATGAGTGGCACATCTCTTGATGGTATTGATGCATCTATTATTTTGTCAGATGGAGAAAATAAATTAGAAATTGTAGATAATTATTACGAAAAATATGATCATAAATTTAAACTAGAACTTGGAAAGTTCATCAGTCATACAACAAGCGCTGATTTTATTAACAAAAATAAAAGCAATTACTTTAAACTAGAAAAAAAATTAACACTGCTACATGCAGACATAAGTCAGAAAATATTAAAAAAAAACAAAGATATAAATATTGATCTTATAGGATTTCACGGCCAAACAATATTGCACTCACCTCGTAATAAATTTTCTATTCAGATGGGTAACCCAGCTTTACTTTCAGAAATAGTTAAAAAAAAAGTTTGTTTTAATTTTAGAGAGCAGGATATCCAAAATGGAGGAGAAGGAGCTCCTTTATCACCAATTTACCATTATCTTATTTTTAAAAAACTAAAACTTAATTCTCCTATAATTTTTTTAAATCTAGGGGGTGTAGCAAATATAACTTTTATTAAGAATGAAGAAATATACAGCACAGATATTGGGCCAGGAAATTGTTTGGTTGATCAGTGGATAAAAGATAAAACAAAAAAAAATTTTGATTTAAATGGTTTAATAGCAAAATCTGGAAAGGTAAACAAAACAATTTTAAATAAAGCCATTAATCATTGGCGTATTAATTTTATTAAAAAATCTTCATTAAATAGATCGTATGACATAAAAGATTTTGATATGTCATTTATTAAAAAATTAAATTTAAAAGATGGAGCGGCTACAATTACAGAATATACATCTCAAATATTAGCAGACTATTTCAATAATATCGAAGATGATAAAACTAAAATAATTATTTGTGGAGGAGGAAGAAAAAATAATTTTCTATTAAGAAATATTTTTAACAAAACAAAGTTTCAATTTGAACTAATTGATAAATATAATATTAATGGAGATTTCATTGAGTCCCAAGCTTTTGCTTATCTTGCGATTAGATCTTATTTAAAAAAAAATATCTCATTTCCATCAACAACAGGAGTTAAAAATCCTGTTACTGGAGGAAAAATATTTGAAAATTTTTAATATAAAGCAGATTCTTTTTTAATATAATCATCTAATATTTTATGTAGTTCATTTTCTTTTTTAGAAAAAAAATGGTTTGCGTCACCAATTTCTTTAAACTCCACTTTGAGACCTCTTTGATTGCTTAATCTTTTATTTAACGCATCTACAAATTCATGAGGAACTAGATTGTCTTTTTTTCCATACACCACCATTCCTGATGTTGGGCAAGGAGTTAAAAATGAAAAATCATAAACATTTGGCTGTGGAGAAATAGCAATAAATCTATTAATTTCAGGTCTTCGCATTAACAATTGCATGGCGATTAGAGATCCAAAAGAAAAACCAGCAATCCAACATTGAGCACTATCTAAATTTTCTTTTTCTAACCAATCTAAGGCAGCAGCAGCATCCGCAAGCTCTCCTTGACCATTATCAAATGTTCCATCACTTTTTCCAACTCCTCTGAAATTAAATCTACAAGTAGAAAAATTGTTTTTTACAAAAGTTTGATATGTTTCAAAAACAATTTTATTGTTCATACTTCCACCATATTGAGGATGAGGTTGAAGAACTAAAGCCATCGGAGCGCTTTTTTTTTTGCTCTTAAGATACTTTGCTTCCAATCTTCCATCAGGACCAGGAATAAAAAGCTCAGATGTTTTTGTTTCCATAGCTAATAATGATTATTGTTCACAAAATTTTTATTTAGAGAAATAATCATAAAATAAAAAAAATGTTTATATCACGGCTAAACCAATAATTAGAAATTTATTTTTAGCCATATTAATGTTGACTAAATTAGTCAGGATTGTTAAAAAAGCTCTTAATTCATCATTTTTTTAAGATCATTATTATGAAAGTGAACTTTATTAAGCTATGAAACTAACAAGCAGAGGCAGATACGCAGTGATGGCCATGGCTGATCTTGCCCAAAATAAAAACCATCACCCAGTAGCCCTTACAGACATTTCTTTAAGGCAAGGAATTTCTATTCAGTATTTAGAGCAGATTTTTTTAAAATTAAAAAGAAACAAATTAGTTAATAGCACTAGAGGACCATCAGGAGGATATGCTTTGTCAAAAGATCCAGAACAAATAAAATTATCTAATATTATCGCAGCAGTAAATGAGGAAGTAAAAACAAATAAGTGTAGCAAACATTCAAAAAAAGGATGCAATGGAAAATCAATGAAATGTATAACTCACGATCTTTGGTATGAATTAGGAGTTCATATAAATAAATTTTTTGAGGAAAAAAATCTTAGCGATGTTATTAGTATGGAAAGACAAATATGAAACAATCACCAATAGATACATCAAAAGAGTACAAATATGGTTTTGTTACTGATATTGAAAATGTAAAAGCCCCCAAAGGTTTGAATGAAAATGTAATAAAATTTATTTCAAATATAAAAAAAGAACCAAAATGGATGTTGGAATGGAGGTTAAAAGCTTACGAAAGATTAAAAAATTTAAAAGAACCAAATTGGCAAAAACCTAAATTTCCTAAGATAGATTATCAAAATTTATACTATTATTCAGCGCCCAAGAGTTTTGAAAATAAACCAAAAAGCTTAGATGAGGTAGACCCAAAGCTAATCGAGACATATAACAAATTGGGTATTTCTTTAAAAGAACAAGAAAGATTAAGTGGTGTTGCTATAGATGCAGTTTTTGATTCCGTTTCTGTTGCAACTACTTTTAAAGATAAATTGACAGAAAAGGGAATTATATTTTGTCCAATTTCTGAAGCAATACAAAAACATCCTGATCTTGTAAAAAAATATCTTGGTTCTGTTATTCCGATCACAGACCATTATTTTGCAACGCTTAACTCAGCTGTTTTTACCGATGGTTCATTTGTTTATATTCCAAAGGGAGTTAGATGTCCGATGGAGCTTTCAACTTATTTTAGAATAAATGCATCGCAAACAGGACAGTTTGAAAGAACTTTAATTATTGCAGATGAAGATAGTTACGTAAGTTATTTAGAAGGGTGTACAGCTCCGATGAGAGATGAAAATCAACTGCACGCAGCAAATGTTGAACTTATTGCTTTGGATAATGCAGAAATTAAATATTCAACTGTGCAGAATTGGTACCCAGGTGACAAAGATGGAAAAGGAGGTATTTATAATTTTGTAACAAAACGAGGTGCTTGTAGAGGTAAAAATTCAAAAATTTCTTGGACACAAGTTGAAACAGGTTCAGCGATTACTTGGAAATATCCAAGTTGTATTTTACAGGGAGATAATTCTGTTGGTGAATTTTATTCTATAGCTATCACTAACAATCATCAAAAAGCTGACACAGGAACAAAAATGATTCATCTTGGAAAAAATACAAAAAGCAAAATTATTTCTAAAGGTATATCCGCAGGAAAAGCAGATAATACTTATAGAGGTTTAGTTGATATAAATTCAAAAGCTCAAAATTCAAGGAATTATACTCAATGTGACTCTTTATTGATTGGAAATAATTGTGGCGCACACACAATACCTTACATAAGAAATAAAAATGCATCTTCAAATATTGAGCATGAAGCAACAACATCAAAAATTAGTGACGAGCAACTTTTTTATTGTAATCAAAGAGGTCTTAACCAAGAAGAAGCTGTAAGTTTAATAGTTAATGGATTTTGTAAAGAAGTTTTACAACAGTTACCAATGGAATTTGCTGTTGAAGCTCAAAAATTAGTTGGAATAAGTTTAGAAGGGAGCGTTGGTTAATGCTTAAAATAAATAATCTTTCAGTAAAGGTGGAAGACAAAATAATTCTGAATGGTTTAAATCTAGATATTAAGCCTGGAGAAATTCATGCAATTATGGGCCCAAATGGATCAGGTAAAAGCACATTAGCAAACGTTCTTTCAGGAAAAAAAGGTTATGATGTTTCAGGAAAAATAGGTTTTGATGGAAACAATCTATTTGATTTACCTATAGAAGAAAGGGCTCACAAGGGTTTATTTTTAGCTTTTCAATATCCTATAGAGATACCAGGTGTAAATACAACTAACTTTTTAAAAACATCTTTAAATACAATACGAAAGTCAAAAGGTTTAAAACAATTAGATGCTCTAGAGTTTTTAGATATTATTAAAAAAAAAGCAGCAAAATTAAAAATAGATGAAAAAATTTTACAAAGACAATTAAATGTTGGTTTTTCTGGAGGAGAGAAGAAAAAAAATGAAATATTACAAATGTCTCTTTACGAACCAAAAATGATTATTTTAGACGAAACAGATTCTGGATTGGATATTGACGCACTGAAAATAGTTGCTGATGGAGTTAATACTTTAAGAGATAAAAAAAGATCCTTTTTAATTATTACGCATTATCAAAGATTGTTAAACTATATCAAGCCAGATTTTGTTCATGTTTTAATGAAAGGAAAAATAGCAAAATCAGGATGTATGGAATTAGCAGAAGAGCTTGAAAAAGCAGGTTATGAAAAATTATGATTGAAAAATTAAAAAAAACTTTTAATACATTTAATAAAAAATTTACTGCGTGGGAAATACAAGAAAAAAAAAGATCAGAAAATTTTAACAAGTTTGTTGAAATGGGATTTCCTACAAAAAAACTAGAGGACTGGAAATATTCAAATTTTAGCCAAATTATCTCAAAAAATTTAAAAAATTTAAATATAGATCTAGATGATTGGATGAATTGGGAGTTTACAAATCCAGAAATAAATAAAAAAAAAATTAAGTTTAATAATTATCTAAAAGAATTCAAACACAACAAAGTAGTTTTTACAAATGGATTTTTTAACCACTCCTCTTTTGAACATGAGAAAAATCTTAATGCCGGGTCTTTATGGCACGAAGACTTACAAAGCGCTTTTAATGCTCGTGAAATGATACTCGAAGATAAACAAAAAAATCCGTTAAGCTTACTTAATAATGCTTTTTTTACAGATGGATTATATTTAAATATTAAAAAAGGATTTCAATTAAATAAGCCTTTGATTATATACAATGTATTTGACAGCAATAATGAGACTAATTTTTT